>JADFCT010000049.1 GCA_017161665.1 Candidatus Sumerlaeota bacterium | reverse complement strand
AGGGCTTCATCAAATCCACTGCGGTTGTAGAGCCATGTGGCCCGGATCAGCATGACGTGACAAAGAATTTTGGGTACATGCAGGCATTGCGCCTCAAATTCAAGTTCATGGAATGTTTTCTCTGCTTCACGGAGTGTTCCAGATCCAAGGTCGAGGGCCGCCAGTTCCGAATTGATTCTCAAAAGCAGGTGTCGGTTGTGGGTGTTTGCAGCGAGATCTTTTGCCGAATGGAAGAATTCGCGCGCCTCACAGCCTTTGCCTTTCCATCGCATCAGGTTTCCCAGCATGAGCATCACACGGGCCATGCGAATCTGAGAGACGGGGCTGGGCGGCAATTCATCCATCATGTCCAGGGCTTCCTGGTATGAATGAATCGCTTCGTCAATTTCTCCGATCCGTACCTGCCGATCGGCCGCTTTCATACGGTAGTAGAGGGCTTTCTCAGTTTGTTGGGCGGCCTTGTAATGATACGCCAATCGTTCCAGATTGGCGCTGGAGTCGTGTGAAACGGTCTGCTCCACCGCGTGGGCGATTTGGAGATGGAGGGACTGACGTTCGCTTTTGTTGAGTCGCTGATAGGTTGAGTTCAACAGCCGGGACACAACGGAATCGTGTTCACAGCCATTATAGCGATATTGATCCCTTAAGATGTGTCGAGCCTCATGGAACAGGTTTTCGCTTTGGATGTCGTCTTGGATTTTTTGAATCGACTCCGCCAGGCCCAGCGTACAATCCAAGCCCAACACACTGGCGAGTTTCAGTGTGGCGTTGCTTCGGTTGTCCAGTAACTTCAGTCGGCGGTGGATCAGTTCTGGATAGCTGACCGGTAAGATTTCGATGATGTTCGCCTGCAGTTCGGGGCCGGGCAGATGCTGATTCCGTTCAATTTCCATTTCCACCAAGAGCGTCAATTCCTTCAGGAAGGTGGGGGAGCCGTGTGACTGTGACAATACGTGTTCCCGAAGTTCCGGAAGGAATTCGGCGGATGGCGCAAGTTCCCGGAACAGCTGGCTCCGTTCCTCTTCATTCAAGGGATTGACCCGGATGCGCGAAGGTTGGACCGGGAAGGAGTCCGGAAGATTGACGGTTTCGCCAATCAGGATCACGGCCTGCGTGGTCTTGACGGGATTGGCGAATAGTTGCTCCAACGCTCCCAGCGTCGCGCTGTCCAGATGCTGGGCGTTGTCAAGGACCAAGCAGGCCGGACGGGATTCGGCAAAAAAGTCAATCAGATTGGCAATGAGTTCATGCAGGACGAGCCGCGCTCCTTCGTGATCCCTGGGCAGGGAGTCGGACCGATAGGGGGCATAGCCCAACAAGGCCCTCAAGGCCGGCATATCGTCCGTGGTCAGGGCTGGAACGTCACAGATAAATTCCCCAAGTTTTTTTTCAATCTGCTCCGGAGAAGCCCAGGCGTCGAGTTGAATTGTGTTTTGAAACCAATGAATGATCGGCCCGTACGGCAGACGCTCAAGATGAGGGAAACACGTCCAGATAAACACCTTCTGAAATCGTCCCTGAATTTTGAGCGATTCTAGGACCAGACGAGTTTTTCCCATACCGGGCGCGCCGGTCAGGCAGATGAGACGGGGGGCGCCTGCCTGGACTGAATCCAGAAAGGCACGAATTTGACCGATTTCCTGAGCGCGTCCCACAAACGGTGTTTGCCGCGAAAGCGACACTTCCAGTGTGCTGGCGAGTGTCGAAGATCTCGGGGCGGGCGAAAGCCCACAGACGCACAGCAGAGAGGTGTGCCGCGCGCTTCCGCAACAAGGGCACACGCTGTGCGTATCTTCGATCCTGGTCAGGCACTCCGGACAATGCATTAACCAATATCCTGGGACGTTTGGTTCATATTTCCCGACATCCATTCCTGAATCCAGTCGCGATGAATACGCCACTGGCGGCCAACCTTCACGGCACGGATGTCTCCGCGTTCGATTAATCGAATCACCGTCCGGATGCTCACATGGAAATGCTTCGCCAGCATTTCAGGGCTCATGAATTCTTCCATCATCATTTCTCTCTTTTCCGACGCCGTTCCGGCGTCCCGCGTCTTGGCGCTTTAAAAGAGTAAAGCGCTTCAATCTTCTCGGACTACTTATCAGTCGTCACAGGTTTAGAATGTCTCCTAATGTCCTTTATGTCAAGAAGAAAATATCCGGAGGCCCATAAATTTAAAAAGCGACGTCCCGACGCTGTTTCATGGGAAGCACACAGGTCGGGACGACAATTGGGGGGGCGCGTTGTTTGGGAGCGCGCTAGTTGATGTCAGCGTAAATCTTATAGTCAATGTTCGGGAAGATATTGTTCCGCGACTCAAGAGTCGCTAAAAGCCCCTCGTTGATTTCGCCGCGGTTAATCATCTCATAGAGTTCCTTGAAATTGAGCAGATGGTCCTTTGTCCGCTTGACGGCGTATTCGACCATCGTGCCGGTTTTCATGATGAAGGCCCAGTCACTGGATTGCGCCAGGAGCAGTTCGCGGGCCGCCTGATTCAGCGCGCGATGCACCTGATCATTAGGGACAAGGAACGCATTATAGCGATTGGCCAATTCGATCATCCAATCGCCCGCTTTGTGGAGATGGCGATAGATCCAGTCATTGCTGCCTTCCAGCCAGACCTCACAGTAACCCTTATTGCCCCACGAGGACAGTGACGGTGTGGCCATTTGATTACGGGGGTGGCGCTCGAGGTACTCGCTGGGCGTAATGGGCTCGATTACGTCTTGATCAAAATGCATTTTTCGGAACAGGAAGTCGATGAAATCCGGTCCCTCATACCACCAATGCCCGAAAAGTTCAGCGTCATAGGGTGACACAATCACAGGAGGGCGGTCCATCAGTCCCGCAAGATGCCGCGCCTGATTTTCACGGTTGAACAAGAAATTACCGGCATGGGTGGCTGCCCGTTCCCGGGCCACATATGGATCGTAGGGCTGCTTGTCAGACAGGTTTACCCGACCAGTGACCCGGTGATACTTGATACCCGTGGAAACGCGCAGCCCACTTTCATGGACATAGGGTCCGATATAGTCTTCTTCCAGATCATAGCCGATATCGCGGTAAAATTCGCGGTAGTTGGGATCGCCAGGGTAGCCCTCTTCGGCGCTCCAGACGGACTTAGACGAGTCCACATCCCGACCAAACGCCGCCACACCGGAGGGACAGTATAGGGGCGCAAAGACACCATAACGGGGGCGTCGGTCGGCCAGTAAAATCCCGTGAGCGTCCACAAAAAAGAATCGTAGCCCCATCTCCCGCAATAAAACATCCAGGCCGGGATAATAACCACATTCCGCGTTCCAAATTCCCCGGGGGGCGCGACCGAAGGCTTCTTCATAGGACTGAACCGCCGCCGCGAATTGCGCGCGCATCACATTGGGCTGATGCCGATAGATGGGAGCAAATCCGTGGGTGGCGCCACAGGTGATGATTTCGACCAGGCCATGATCCTGAAGCGCCTTGAAGGCGTTGACGATGTTGCGATGATGGTCATGCACAAACAATTGATAGCATTCCTGAAACTTGCGCTGATACATGCGGGCCGTGGCATGGAACTCGGGCAGCGAGCGCGTCCGCGCCACCTCATGATTCGACAGTTCGATGAGTTTTTCCAAGTGCTTTACGTAACGATCCTGCAAAAGCGGATCGCTCAACATGGCCACCAGTGGCGGCGTCATGGTCATGGTCACGCGGAAGGGGATATCCTCCCGGGCCAGACCTTCAAACGATTTCAGCAACGGCAGATACGTTTCGGTAATCGCCTCATAGAGCCAGCGTTCCTCCAGGAAATCCTCATACTCGGGATGACGGACAAACGGCAGGTGCGCATGCAGGACCAGACTGAAATACCCCAGTGACATAATCTTATCTCCCTCTCTTGAATCAACAGTCCCCGATCCCCCCAGGGGGGAAGATCGCAACGTCACTCAACGCGTCACGTTTCCGTATTACTTCGTTTCCCGAGTAATGATGGGCGTAATCGTTCGAGCTTCCAGGCCGTCGGGGCTTTCAGCCCGTACGGGTATGTCCTGAACGCCATCCGGCAGTGCAAGCCGCAGACGGAAGGTTCCGTCGGGACCGACGCGAACAGGATGCCCCTGGATGGTTACAATCGCTCCGGGTTCCGTCGCGCCATAGACGATCAGCTCCGTGTTGACCACCAGCCGGAACACACGCCCTGTTCGTCCGTTATCTTCCAATTCGCCACCGCCAAACAGGGCGCCGGAAGCCAGGGCTTCGCTCCCCATCTCAATTCGGGGCATGGTCACCCGACCCAGGCCGGCAGCCGATTCTGAATTGCCAATGGCTTTCTGGAAGCGTCCCCCTGACAGTTCAAAGATCCGCTCGAAGCCTTTCTCCACAGTCATCCACGCTTCGCCATCCCCGCCTTCCCCATAGCCGTTTTCACCAGCCACGAAGGGGGAAATCGTATCGCGCGGGGTCGAAATCGGATTGGATCGCGCCACTGTACGGAAGGCGCCGTCGGGCCCCACCATCCCCAGATCCGCTACCCACATTCGATCCGCGACCGGAACCCGGAAATACCAGTTCTTGGCCGCGCCAACGATGATGTCAAACTGCGAATGAGCGTTGGATCCGTCAAAATCCACATCCGTGACGTCGTAAATCCTCAGGCTCAATTCGCTATGAGAGACGCCTGCCCTTGCCATGTCATGCGGAGAGGCTTCCCAATAGGCGAACGCCCACTCGGGATCTCGCGCGACCAGGACCAGCGTGGTTTCCCCATAGCCTTCGGGCAATTCACGATCAGAGCGCTCATAATCGATCACCCCATGGGTCCGGGGCGTCTGTTCCAATTCAAAATGCCGAATACCCGCCTGAACGACGACGTTATCCGAGGCGCCGGTGTGGATGTCCAGATTTTCAAAGCCCAAACCCGACGGGCTAATGTTTGCGGTGACTTCGGTTTCCACGGATGCGGCGACCGTTGTCTTTACGGTTGTCGTCTTTGCGACCGAGGTTTTCTTAACCGTGGCCTTTGAACTCGTCCCCTTGGGGGGCACGGTCTTTTTGGACACCGTTTTTTTGGCGACAGTCTTCTTTGAAGCCGCCTTGGACGGCGTGGTTTTTTTCGCCACTGCCTTTTGGGGGGTGGTTTTGGTCGGCGTTTTCTCCTCGACCGTTTCCGCTTTTTTCTTTTTCTTGCCAAATCCAAACATAGCCTGTTCCTCCACTGTTGGAACGGGTGTCGATGGGGACTCATTACGAGACACCGTCTTCCTGACTCCGCCGCCGGCTTTCATGGCCGCGCTTTTTTTGCCTGTTGCTGTTTTCGAGACCGCTTTGGGGGCGGTCGCTTTCTTTGCTGCTGTTTTCTTCGTCGCTGCTGTGGCCTTCTTGGCCGCCGTTTTTTTTGCCGTTTTCTCAGGAGTGGCTTTTGCCGCGGCCTTTGGTGGCGTCGTTTTTTTTGTGGCGGTTTTTTTTACCGTACTCGATTTCGTTGCCGCCTTCTTATTCGGCGCCGTCTTTTTGGCCGTGGTCTTTTTCTCTGTCGAATCGTCTGTCTTCTTTTGTTTGGCCATGATTTAACGTCATCCCGGAAATGTCATTTCGGTCTCATATTTTGGAGAACCGAAGGCGTCTTTAACGAGCGAACAATCGCACTATGCCGAAGAGCCTTTGGCGGGTCAAGCACAAAAATTTAGACCGGTCCAAAATTTAAATTCAGGCATAAAGTATGGTCGGATTCTTCAAAGAAATATTTCATAATATTATTAGACCACAGATATTTGGACCGGTCCATATTATTGACAAATTCGAAAAGGTATGGCCATTGATCAGCAATAGGGGCGGAAGGGAGAGAGAGGGAGATGGATGGGGGATTTCTTCCGGGGCTACATACTATGGGACGCCCTGTGTCGTAATTCAGGGGGGCTGATTCTCGTCAGCCCCCCTGAACCTTATGGGGCAACCGGTTTTGACACACCGGTCAGCCATTCAGATTTCAACTCTCCCTTCTGGCGCCGAACCGCAAATCCTCCCTTTGAGCGATCCATGGTCAGCAACGCTTCCAGTGATCCTCCGTCCGACAAGGGCGCCGTCAGTTGATATCTGTTATCGGCGACAACGAATTGCGCGCCCGTGACCGCTTTGTCCGTTGCCCGTCGGGGACGATAGAGGGTTACAAATTCCATCCGCTGTTGGGGCTCGGCGGTTTTGGCGGTCAGGTGCCACTCGCGCAATTTTACGCGCGGTCGTGGATTGGGATCATACTCGTTCGTCTGGCTTAAAGTTAATCCCGCTGGCGCAAGAAATTCCACGTCACACACCACATCGTCATTGCGCACACGCACATGCCCCGCGTCCCCGATTTCAAATGGGTGGATGGCGTGGAGCCAGTATTCAAATACTTCCGGGGCTTTGGCTTCCAGAACGTCATAGACCACCATCAATTCGGGTTTCGCGAAAATGATCGTTCGAGTGAACCGATCCAGGACCGGTTTCCCGGTCTTCTCGTTCACATAGGCGTCGCCGGCTTCGCCCACAACCACATCCACAGAATGGTCCGGCGTGGACCAAAGGCCCGTGATCCTTCCAGCGGCTTTGCTGGAACGGCGATGTTGTCCATGTCCCCCCACGGTGATGTTATTGACCGATCGGGTGCTCCACATCCAGTTCTTATGGTGATCGCTGCCATACGAATCGCGAAGACCGGACCGGATCAGCAATCGTTTGCCGTATGCCCACAGGAGGAAGGAATTGTTCGCTTCATAGCCGTGGGAATGTGTTCCGAAAGGGCTGGATTTAAAGACGATCTGAACCGATTGACTCGCATCGGTCAGGCTGGTGTTCAGATAGGCCTGTCCAATTCCGCGGAACAGTCGAGAGTTCGGCAGGTCGTCCGGCGGTTTGCCTTCCACCTGGGGCAATGCTCCCCGGACGAATCCCACATAACCGGAAGGCGGCCGGGCGCCGCCAACGGCGTCCACATACCACTGCCAATACGGGTTTCCCGCCTGAGCGGCAAAGACACTTACAATGTCCGCATTGTTTCTGGACACCCGCTTGGCATTCAAATCACCAAATCCGCCACCCGTTTTGTTCGGTGGCATGAGATACATGGGGTAGAAGCCTACCTTGGAGTAGTAAGGCTTTTTGAACGCGTCGATCCCCATGGCTTCCCGCATGATGTCGGCCCACCAGGTGAAGCGGTTCTGATAGCTGGCCCAGTAGCTATTGCCTTCGTGCCAGCCCCCATCCACGCCGGACCAGACAGGGTAGGTGTTGAAAAAGACGTTCATGGCGAACCACAACCAGTCCTCGGCTTCGTCGATTTCACCCAGGAAGGCTATGCCCACTTCTCCGAGGAAGTGCCAGGCGCGATTCTGATGGCTGCCGTATGGCTTCCAGAAATGATTCGGCGCCAGGTGATTGAACATCTCATCACCGCGGATGGCCATGACCTTGCGGCAGGTTTCGCGTTCGGATTCGCTCAATAAATCATGGATAAACGTATAGGTCCGCGCGAAATAATAATTATAGGGCATCCCGGCCTCGTCGTTATAGCGATAGCCCGTCGCGCCTTTGGGATCCCATTGGGCGCAATCGAGAAGGATTTGTTTGGCCAGCTGCCCGTATTCGTCTTTCCCGCTCAGGAGCCAGGCGAATCCCAGTTCGGCTGCCGAACCCAAAGCCTCTTGGGTGTATGTGCGATTGCCCCACCAGCGTTCGCGCCATGGGTCGCTCCCACGCGCCATGTCCGCGTCGTATTTCAGGGGTTCTTTGGTTGGTGGCGGATCCGCCACGATACGATCGCATTGATCGAGAACCTCTTCATACGTTTTCTGCATCTGACCTTTCGCGAGTTCTCTGAGGGCGCCCATCTTTTCTGGTCGGACAAACAGGCGCGGATGGGATTTTGGAACACGTCCCAGCAACTCGGTCCGTGTCGGCATGGGCATTTCCGTTGTGCCCTTTGTGATCGTGAAGGACCGGCTGTTGCTCCACGCGCTGGTTTCGCCCTCGGAATTTTTCCCTCGGTAGCGCCAATAGAAAGTACCTGCGCCAAAGGTTTTGGGCGGGCAATGGACATTATATTCAATCCCATTTACGGAATAGATTTTGTCCTGAAATTCTGAATCCCGCGCGCATTCGATTTCCCATTCGATACCGCGCATGGGCCGCCACGAAAAGGACGGCGGATCTTGTTCGGCTGTTCCGCCGTCGGCTGGACGATACCCCCATTCGCCTTCTTTTGCAGGGGATTCATCCAGTTTGAGTTCCGCTGC
Organism: Candidatus Sumerlaeota bacterium; assembly: GCA_017161665.1. Taxonomy (GTDB): domain Bacteria; phylum Sumerlaeota; class Sumerlaeia; order JADFCT01; family JADFCT01; genus JADFCT01. Next base: position 5,388 of record JADFCT010000049.1, on the reverse strand, counting down.
CGAAGCGAGTGGGGGAAATCCAGCCACCATTCCCCAAAAGAGTCCCAATCCAATCGCCAGATATGCACGCATTTTTCGCTCTCCATATTTGTTTGAAATGAATTCCATAAAGGCTTGTTGTTATCTATTACCATTCCAGGGCAATCAGGGCCCGTGGAGCGAGTTTGATCGTCGCGGCGTCGTGTTTCACGATTTTCGTCTCGCCTTCGCCTAATGTCAGCGCCACCGTCGCCATGCCCGCCGGGCGGCCGTTACTTGTCAGGGACACTTCCACGGCTTCGTCGCGGAAGTTTTCGATCACGGCCTTGTCCGGACCGTACAAATAGATCGACACATTGCCAGGCGCGTCAAATTCGATTCCCAGGGCCTTGAGCAGCGGGGCGCGCAAAGCGCCAAGATCCTCACGTTTCCATCCGGCCAGATTGCGCACGGAATTCAGTACGCCATAAAAGGTTTCCGCTTCCGGAGGGTTCGGCGACAGGTCCAACACTGACACATTGGGGTTCTTCAGTTTATCCTTCATTGCATCGGACAAACGATCCCTCAGATTGCTTGTTAGCAGGACAGGCTTGTCGGCCTGAATCACTGCGCTCAGTTTTGCGTCCAGTTCCAGATCGCCTGCCGCATGTTCTGTCAATACCAGCGAGGGCGCCGATTCGGGAAATTCGGTTTCGGCTGTCAGGGGGATGCCCAACATGCCCAGGAAGTTGAAGATATAAAAGTCCCGTTGGCCCTCGCTGTTTGGGATCTTGTAGGTTCCCACCCCACGCGTCGGCTCGTTGCGAACGAATTCGGCCAGGTGGAGCAATCCTTCGAATTCCGACCGGAACCGTGTGACATTCTCGGGGCCGCTGTCACGGTTCAGGGCATTAAAACAGAATAACATGCTTTCGTGACACTGCCCCAGGATCGTCTGGCGCGCCTGCTCCACATACGTTGCCGGACTCGTCCCATAAGGATCAAACCAACCGCCCCCGAGTTTGTCGCCGCTCACGGCTTTGGCCCACTGGGACAGCCAGTACGCGCCGTATTGCGGCTTTTTCCCCCATCGTTCACTATCCGGATCGCGTGTTTCCGTTCCGATCCAGGTCCAGTCAAATATGTCTGTCTGTCGCACGACGCCGTAACCGCGCTGATGGAACCGATCGTACCATTCTGGATATTTGATAATCAGTTCTGCCCGGGGATTGGCGGCCTTCGCTACGTCAATCATATCTTCCTTCGAAGCACGGGCCATCAGTTCCAGACGATAGTCGTCCCAGGATCGGTCGCCCTTTGCCGCTCGACATTCGTCACATTCGCAATCAGTAAAGAGGAAATCGTCGATCATTATGACGTCGAATAGTTCGGCGGCATACTTAAAGACCTCACGTGATTGCGCCCGTGTCGCCTCGTTAGTGTAGCACGAAATAATGTTCCATCCTGTGGAAAGTTTACCCATCTGTGTGGGTGTTATGCAGCCATGCACAATAAAGCCCTCGGCCCGGAAACGATCCCGTGCGCGGATCAGTTGGTCACGATTGGCCGTCTGGTTTCCGCGGAAAGTCTCCAGGAAGACTTTAGTCACACCCGTGTCCCTGCACCATTGAATTGCCTGCTCCAGGCTTTCCTCGGAGCCCAGGTAGGCCCCGATGTCCTGAGCCGTGAAGAGCGTTGAAAAACGATGAACATCGCTCCAGTCTTTGGCCAGCGCCCAGATGTTTTCCGGGGCTTTTTTTCGGAAGCGGAGAAATCGTTGATAGGGCAGGTAGTGATATTCGGCGTCTAATTCCATTCCCGCATTTTTGAACAGATGGACCAATGTCGCAGGCGGAATTGGATCATGGTCTTTCGCAAAGGGGCGCTCCTCGTTTTCGTTGAATTCCAGCAAATAGAACATCCCATCGACGCGCAATCCGCGCGCAATATCCAACAGGAATTCCGACCGATTGGCTTCCGGCACATGATGCAGCACGTTACACAATAGCACGGCGTCCACACCGGCCCGTGGCAGTTTTGTGTCCGTCGGTTCCGAGAGGCGCACGTCAATGCCGGATACGTTGCGCCGTTCAATCTCGCTGCGCAGCCGGCTTAAAGACCTCTCGTTGATGTCAGTCGCATACACAATACCCTTTTCGCCCACCGCCTTAGCCAGGCGAAAGGAGAAATACCCGGTTCCACATCCGACGTCCGCCACGACCATGCCCGGCCCTAAGTTCATCTCATGCGCCACGCGATCGGGTTGTTGCCATGCATCGCGATCGCCACCTTGGGCGGGACTCAAAATAGATGCCAGGGCCAACCCCAGAGCCGCGCCAAAAAAAATCCATCTTGTTCGAAACCCACTGTTGAAATATCGCATCTTTCACTCCTCCGATGATTTTGCGCCGATGGTAACGACATGACTGACGGGCGCGTGTCGTGTCGTGGACAACAAAGCCTTGATCCCAAGACCATCAACGTATCATGATCCATAGATTCCTTTATCGAAAGGTCCGGCTCATGACCGCTGATACAGATTTCTTCCAACTCAATAATGACATCGCCATGCCCCGTTTGGGCTTGGGTACTTATCGCCTCGCCGACGGGGACGCCGTCCGTCAGGCCATCGCACATGCTCTTGCGGCTGGATACCGCGCGATCGACACCGCGGCCTTTTACGGCAATGAACGCGGAGTGGGGGAGGCGGTCCGTTCCGCCCATCTGGACCGAAACGAAATTTTCGTCACCACCAAGCTTTGGAGCGACGATCAAGGCTACGACGCCGCCCGGCGGGCTTTCGACCGGTCGATGGATTTGCTCGGACTGGAAACCGTAGATCTGTATCTCATCCATTGGCCGTCGCCTGTTCCGAAGATCCGGGAGACCTGGCGCGCTTTGGAGCGCATCTATCGGGAAGGGCGGGCCCGCGCCATTGGCGTCAGTAACCACACGATCCCACACCTGCGTCGGCTTCTCGACCATGCCGATATTGTTCCGGCGGTCAATCAATGCGAGGCCCATCCTTTTCTCCGTCCAGACGAACTTCTGGAATTTTGCGCTCAAACCGATATCCGTTTTCAGGCCTGGGCGCCGCTGGCTCGGGGACGGGTATTCGAGGAACCCGTCATTCAGCTCATTGCCCAGACCCACCATCGTCTTCCCGCGCAAGTGACGCTTCGCTGGGCGCTGCAAAAAGGCATGGCCGTCATTCCCAAATCCGGGAACCCGGAGCGTATTTGCGCCAACGCGAAAATCTTCGATTTTGAATTGTCCGAAAAAGAAATGGCCCAAATCGACGCCATTGAACATCAAGAGCGTATTGGCCCCGATCCGAAGAGTTATTAATGGGGGATGGCAACGAAGGCGACGCTTATTTCGAGCCGATTTCCTAAGACTGATCAACAATTCCCCACTTGCTCAACGAATCCTTCGAATAATGAACGACGTTGACCAATCCGGTCTGCATCGCCCCCACAGCAATTGAATCCAGCCGATTGTAAGCAGCCACCCCATCACACCCCCTAATGCCATCCCCTTTCGCCATCCCGTCCATTCCTTTTCGGCGCTATCGCTTTCAAAGTGCCGAGACGCATTCGTTTCACGTGAACAGATTTCAAGCCGGATGTCCACATCCAAGGCTAAAAAGATGTGAACATAGTCTGGCTCCGATTCCAAGCAAACAAGTTCCGCTTGAACCCGATACTCGCGCCAACGCCGATTCATCGTCATTGGGAAGGATTCCTGAGATAAAATCCACCGTTCATAGGGGATCCTGCTCAATACATATTCTAACCGTCGCCCATACCGAGCCGCCACCCACTTCAATTGGCGCCGGTTATGCCTCACCGCAACCTCCGTCCGTTCTTGCCGAGCCACATCGACTCGATTGATTCCAGTGTTTTTCCTTTTGTTTCCGGCACGAGGGCGATCAGAAACAGAAACAAAACCACGCACATGCCGCCATAAATCCAGAAGGGGAGCCCACCGTGGAATTTTGAGTTCAGTGTTTTATTCTCCATCAGCATCGGGAAAGTCTGCGAGACCACATAATTGGCGCCCCATAAGAAAAATGTGACCAGTCCCATGGCCCGTCCGCGAATCTGTGTGGGGAAGATCTCAGACAAAATAACCCATGTGACGGGCCCGACCGATAAGGAAAAGAAGGCAATATAGCCCAAGGTAAAAAGGAGTAACTGCCACTGTGACAGTTTCGCGGCCGCCTCGTCCCCCCCTCCGGTTTGCCGGAAAAACAGCAATCCAACGACAAAAAGGCAGACGCCCATCCCGGCCGAACCCAATAACATGAGGGGCTTGCGGCCCACCCAGTCCACGGTCCAGATGGCTACTGCGGCAAAGAGGGCCATGGTCCCGCCGACGGCGATGGTGTTGAGCAGCGCGGCATGGCGCTCGGCGCCCATGTTCTCGAATATTTTGGGTGTATAATAGAGAAACACGTTGATGCCCGTTACCTGCTGCAGGATTGCCAGTCCCAGACCGATGACTAAAACCAGTCGCAATCGCGGATCCAACAACTCGCGCCAGGAGCCATTTTCCAGTTTCAGGGTTTCGCGAATGGAGGCCACCTCCTCGCGTGCAAAGGCCCTTCCGTTCACCCGTTCCAGAACAACCATCGCTTCGTCATCCCGTCCCTGTTTGGTCAACCAACGCGGGCTTTCGGGAACAAAAAAGAGGGCGACCAGCAGCCCCATCGCCGGCAGGGCTTCGGACCCAAACATCCATCGCCATCCTGTTTCCATTTGCCACGTTTCATCGTAAAGTCCCCCAATAAAGTAGTTTACAAAGTAAACCACCACCATCCCGCTGACAATGGCCAGTTGATTGACAGAGACCATGCGTCCCCGTACACGGGCCGGCGAGACTTCGGCGATATAGAGGGGAGAGGTCATGGAAGCGGCCCCCACACCCACGCCGCCCACGATCCGATAGAACACCAGCGAATCCAGTGTTTCCGGAAGCGCTGTTCCGATGGCTGAAATCAGAAAGAAGATCGCGGACAGAATCAGGGCTTTTTTTCGCCCCAGCCAGTCGCTGAGCCATCCGGCCAGAGCCACGCCGATCATGCAGCCGATCAACGCGCAGGAAGCCACCCACCCTTCCTGTGTGTCATCAAGTTTGAAGCGCTTGACCAGCGGATCATTTGCGCCGGAAATCACCGCCGTATCGTAGCCAAACAACACGCCTCCCAATGCGGCTACAATACAGATCAGAGCAAGATAGCGCATACTGCCGTGTCCGTCGCCGGAGTCTATTTCACTTATTTCATAAGCGGCCATGATCATTTATCCTTTATGGCTGTCTTGAAGGGCCCGGACCATGGCCTCCATGTTTTCGATGGGGGTGGTCGCCTGGATGTTGTGGATTGTGTTGAAGACATACCCGCCGCCGTCATTGAAAATTGCGATTCGT
>JADFCT010000048.1 GCA_017161665.1 Candidatus Sumerlaeota bacterium | reverse complement strand
CCGTCAGGGTACAGAACACCCATCCAATATGGCTTGCAGAAGAAATGCGCCGTCCTTTCCCAAGTTTCTGTTTCGGTGTCCAGATCGCTTGAGCCATGGATTCAGATCAGCCGCTCCAGGATGGTGTCATAGAGGAGCCAGCCTTGCCAGGTGAGGGCGAGTCGATCTTCCTTATATTGTGCGAGTCCGTCGCGGATGAGTTCTTCGATCCATTCGCCGTGGCGTTGGAGCCATTGGGCGCGTTCGGGATCCGGCCATTGCCCCAGGTCCACTCCCTCGCGAGTCCGTAACCCCAGCAGCAGTCGTTCGGCCCGGATGGATTCGGGAGCCTCCGCTTCCGGGTCGAAGATCCTCGTGTCCTGGCCGGTTTCGAACCCCTTGGAGTATACGATCCAGTCGGGTGGATTGTGCCATCGGCGGCCCGCGATGCAGGAGTGCGCTGAGGCCCCCAGGCCCAGATAGGCTTCCCGGCGCCAGACGGCGGCATTATGCGCGCAGCGCCGACCCGGGCGCGCATAGTTGGATATTTCATAATGCTCGTATCCGGCTTCAATCAGCAGTTGATGGGCCATCTCGAACAGCGCCGCATCCTCTTCGTCGGACACAGGGCGAATATCGCCGGCGTCGCGGCGGGCGGTCAGTTCCACCCCCTCGTAATAACTCAGCCCATAGGCGGATATGTGATCAACGCCGAGATCGATCGCCTGGGTCAGCGTCTGTCGCCATCGCTCCGGCGTTTGTCCAGGGATGGCGTAAATCAGGTCCATCGAGACGCTGATTGCCTCCGTTTCCCGCTGACGCGTCAACATTTCGACAACCTTGCGTCCCTGTTCGGCGTCATGAACGCGCTCCAAAAAGGCCAGGTCTGCGTCATGGAAGGACTGAATCCCGACGCTGAAGCGATTGAATCCCATTTGTCGATAGGCGCTCATTTTTTCAGGCGTCAGGCTTTCGGGATTTATTTCGATGGTTCCCTCAAAGGCGTCGCGCGCCGCCCCGGCCCGTTCAGTCATTCCCACGGCTTGGGCCACAGCCTCCAATCGTTCGGGCGGGACCAGGGATGGTGTCCCGCCGCCAAAGAAGACCGTTCGCCAGGCAGGGTGGGGGGGGGGCATATCGCCGGTTCGTCGGCGTACGTCCCATTCCCGACAAACGGCGGCATAATAGCGTCGCGCGTCGTTGTCCACTGTGTCGGCCTGCCGAACGGAGTAGAAGTCACAATACGGGCATTTCCTTCGACAAAAGGGGCTGTGTACATAAAGGTGCGCAGTGTTCATATCGGCTTGACATCTTTCGGGATTGGCAGGACCCTTATGTATGGGCGCGCGGTGTTGGGGTGGCCGCCGCCGAAACTCTTTCGAGGGGCCGGGCCATGTGTCCCCATTGCGACGCGCCACTGATCGCGCTGGAATTTGAAGGTATTGAAATCGACTACTGTCCGGAATGCAAGGGCGTCTGGTTGGATCGCGGCGAATTGGCCATGATTTGTGAATTGGCGGGTGTCGCTTCCGGGACCCTGACGGACGCGCTGTATCAGACTGCTGAGTTGCGGCCCGGCACGGGACGGTGTCCCCGCTGTCGGGCTCGTCTGGGGGTTATCCCGGTCGCGGGGGGCGGCGCTTCGGTCGAACTCGACCGGTGTCCGCGCCATCATGGGCTCTGGTTCGATCACGGCGAAATCAAATCGGTTGTTGAGTGTTTCGGCCAGCAGGCCGGAGCCGAACCGGAAGCCGTGGCGCGTTTTTTTGCCGAGGTCTTTAAATCCGAGACGGATATTCCGTACGAAAAACCACCGCAAACTGATTAAAGGAGGATGTGAAGGCATGGAATTGGAATATCTTATGGGAGGGCTCCTGGTCGCGATCGTCGTCGGCGGGCTTCTCGTGGTTGGCATTTACAATCGACTCGTGGCGATACGCAACCAGGTCCTGAACGCCTGGTCTCAAATTGATGTGCAACTGAAGCGTCGCCATGACCTGATACCCAATCTGGTCGAGACCGTCAAAGGCTATGCGACCCATGAACGGGAAACGCTGGAGACCGTCACCAAATGGCGCAATCAGGCCGTCGGGGCTCAAGGCAAGGGGCCCGAGCAGCAGATGGCGGCGGAACAGGGGCTTTCGGGCGCCTTATCGCGTCTGATGGTCGTGGTCGAGCAATATCCCGACCTCAAGGCCAACCAGAATTTCCTGGCGCTTCAGGAGGAACTCACCTCCACGGAAAACAAGATCGGCTTTGCGCGGCAGTTCTACAATGATCAGGTGATGGACTTTAACACGAAGATTCAGGTCTTCCCGAACAACATTATCGCCGGGATGTTTAATTTCAAAGAGTCGGAATTCTTTGAAATCGAAACACCAGCCGAACGCGAGACGCCGTCGGTTAAGTTCTGATTCGGTAGGACCTCCCAGATTTACTGGGGCTCTTCCCGGGCCACGGGGATGGCGAGGGCGCTCATGTCCAGCCCATAGACATATGACGGCGAAGTGAGGGCATCCTTATAGTGTAAAAGGGTGGACAGGTTTTCGTCGAGGAACTTGAGTTTTTGATTCGCCAGATGGCGCTTGAGATCCTGTTGCCCCTCGGGATCCGCTTGGATGTTCTCTTCCTTCTCCAAGCCGTCGATCATGGCGTCCAGGATGCGGTCCGCATCCGCATAATCAGCGTTATTTGCCTGTTTTTGATCCGCCGCCTGATGCAGGGTGAGCAGCATCATGGTCGTAAACCATTGATACTCGGCCATGGACATCTCATATTGATACAGGTTCTCCAGATGCGCTTTGGGTATTTCGTGGAAAATGGACGTAAAAGCGGATGATACGATCGTCCTCACCTGTTTGAAATCCGCTTGAGACGTGTTGTCGGCCTGGTTGACGGCCTCAACGATGCCCTTGGCTTGCGCGGCTGTGGCGGACCGAACGGCCAGGAAGTCGGCGAAGCGTTCCCTGGGGATTTGAGAGTCAGCCGGGGGGGTGAACGCGAAAGCCTGGTTGCTTTGGGCATAAGCCTCATGCGACGCCGCCACCATGGCCGTGGCCGGTTTGAGCACCTTGAAATAGAAAACACCGCCGAGGGTCAACACGCCGAAAAGCAGCAGGACGCCACAGCCAATCAGTAGTTTCACAGGACCGTTCATTTTGTTCTCCGTGGATCAGGTTCAGAGGCTTTTGTCTTTTAATGATGGAAAAGGCGGATGCCTGAGAAAGCCATGACCATGTGATATTCGTCGGCCGCGGCGATGACTTCCTCATCGCGGGTGGAGCCGCCGGTGACGACGATATAGCGCACGCCGCGTTTGGAGGCCTGGTCGATGTTGTCGCGGAAAGGGAAGAAGGCGTCGGACGAAAGGCTCACGCCGTCCAGTCCGGCCAGCCAGTCCGCCTTTTCTTCCCGTGTCAGGTCGCCGGGATCGGATTCCAGTCCCGCGAGCCAGGCCTTTCGTTCCGGTCCGGTCATATCGCCCTCGATATAGCGCACACGGGCGTTGATGCGCTCCTGGGCTTTGACTTCCGGGCGGAAGCGGAGGCCGAGCACCTTGGGGTGCTGGCGCAGATACCAGGTCTCGACTTTGCGTCCCGCCATCTTGACGCAATCGACGCGGCTCTGCTGGCCCGCGCCCAGACCGATGATTTGACCGTTCAGGCCGTAGCCGACGGAGTTGGACTGCGTGTATTTGACGGCAATGGTCGTGGCGATCAGGTCGATGATCGCCTGTTCGGGGAGTTCCTTGTTCCGGGTGACGATGTGATCAAGGATGGCGCGGTCGATGACGGCGTCATTCCGTTTCTGCATCAGCGTGACGCCGAAGAGATCCCGGTATTCCAGATCCGGCGGGGCATAATTCGCGTCGATGCGGATGACGGGATAGGCGCCTTTTTTCTTACGGCTGAGGATTTCGAGCGCTTCCGGTTCATAGTCCGGGGCAATGACGCCGTCGGAAACCGCCTTGGCGATCACTTGAGCGGTGGGGACATCGACTTTATCGCTCAAGGCGATAAAATCCCCAAACGAGCACATGGGATCCGCTCCGCGCGCCCGAATATAGGCGGTGGCCAGGGGAGACAATTCCATGTTTTCGCACTCATAGACTTTTTTGAGCGTATCGTCCAGATCCACGGCGACCGCCGCTCCAGCGGGGCTGACGTGTTTGAAGGACGTGGCGGCAGGCAATCCCAGCGCGGCGCGCAGTTCCTTGACCAGTTGCCAGGCGTTGAGGGCGTCGCAATAGTTGATATACCCGGGCGAGCCGTTCAGGATTTCGAATGGGAGCGGTCGGCCTTCCTCCATCAAGATGGCGGCGGGTTTTTGATTCGGATTGCAGCCATACTTCATGTCCCGATGGTGTTCAAAAACGCGCTGGACCCTTTGCAGATCGCTCATGGACTCGTCCCTTGTTGAATTGTGCCGCGGAGAGGGTGATGCTTGATGCCGGGAGATAACGGTCCCGCCTCCCCCTGTGCCGCAGGCGAAAAATCATAGAGTGGGCCACTCTCAGGCGGCAAGCCTTTTTCCCCGACGGCGGCCTTGGGCCTTTTGCGCGGAGTCGGGCTAAAGAGCCGCCCCGCAATACTTGCAGTGTCGCGCATCCATGTCATGCCCTTCGGCGCTGCAGTTGGGGCACGCCTGAGTGGAAACGGCGTCGTGGGCGCTTCGGGTCAGTTCAACGGACATGATGCCCGTGGGCACGGCGATAATACTGTAGCCCATAATCATGATGGCTGCCGCCAGTCCCTGTCCCAGGCCGGTGACCGGTGAAATGTCCCCATAGCCCACGGTGGTCAGGGTGACGATGGACCAATAGATGCTGGCGGGGATGCTGGTGAAGCCGTTTTGGCCGCCTTCGACGACATACATGATGGCGCCGAGGATGACGACCAGTGTCAGAACGGTAAACAGGAAGACGGTGATCTTCCGGCGTCCGGCTTTGAGCGCCCGCGCCAGATAGTCGGCTTCACCGAGGTAGTAGGCCAGTTTCAGGACGCGAAACACCCGCAGAACCCGCAAAATACGGATGACGGACAGGTAGCGGCTGTGAGGCACAAAAAAACTGATGTATGTGGGCAGAACCGCCAGGAGGTCCACCATCCCATAGAAGCTGGTCGCATAGGCCTGGGGACGATGGACACAAAGCAGGCGCAGAATATATTCGAGGGTGAAGAGGCCGGTGAAGAACCATTCGGCCCGTTCCAGGCTGGGCCCATGGTCGGCGCGAATGCCCTCCACACTGTCCAGAAGCACGACCAGGACACTGGCCAGAATGCTGATAATCAGTCCAATATCGAACAGTTTCCCGGCCGGGGTGTCGGCTTCAAAAATGATGGTGTGCAGCCAGCTTTGCCAGCCAGGCTTCGGGATGGGCGGGTGGTTACGGGCGATGGGCTTCATGATTCGGGAGTTCCTTGTTTTCGCATCTTTTGGCGTCGATTCCCTGGGTTTCATCGCCTCGCGCAATTCCCTTGCCGCCGTGTCGGTGGTCATCTAACGTTTTTCCTGATGGTTGTCGCCCTCGAAAAGGAGAGAAAACGCTGCATGAAACTTTGTGTCTATAAAGAGGAGGTGACCCCGCTGGCGGTCAACGCCTACATTGCCTATGATGCGGAGACCGGCGATGGCTTGTTAATCGACCCGGGTGAGTTTACCGAATCCATGGGGCGGTATGTCGAGAAAAACCGGATCCGGATTCACTATATATTGGATACGCACGGTCATTTTGATCACATTGGGGGCAACGCGGCGGCCCGTCGTCTCTGGGAGGCGCCGATTGTGTGCCATCCCTTGGATGCGCCCATGCTGGAAAGCGCGGAATTGTCAGGTTCCGACTTTTTCGGGATGCCCATTGAACTGTCGAAGGCGGAGCAGACGATCGTCGATGGGCAGCGGCTTCAGGCCGGCAGTCTGGAACTCGAGATCCTGCATACCCCCGGTCACACGCCGGGCGGTGTCTGTGTGAAAATCGGGGATGACGTCTTTACCGGTGACACGCTTTTCGCCGGGGGCGTTGGGCGCTATGACTTTCCGGGTGGTAACCGCGCCGCGCTCTTCCAATCCATTCGCGAAAAACTGATGATCCTGCCGGAAGCGACACGGATTTACCCGGGGCATGGCCCGGAAAGCCAGATTGGCGTCGAGGCGCGAACCAATCCGTTCCTGTAGAGGCCATGGGCAAGGGCTATTCGTCCAGGAAGGTTTCGGGGATGACCGAATCCCGACTCTTGAGGGCCTCTTCATCCAGCCGCATTCGAATTTGGATAATGGCATATTGGAGGCGGCGCAACAGATCGGTTTCGGTGATGAAGGATTGCCGGGTGTAAATATCCCGGGCCGTCAATGTTCCCAAGGCGTCCGCCAGGGCGCCGGGATACACGTGATCCTCCAACACCTTGTGAATCTGTTCACGCCAGGCGGGATGCTGGATGGCCAGGCGCCGGGCCAGATCGGTTAATGTCTGGCGGGCTTGTGAGATGGCGTTGGATTTCCAGGATCTCTGGACATCGGCGAGCGTCTCGACCTTGGCGACACGAAAGGGCTTCTGCTGCACTTCATGAATAATGCGGGCGCGAGTCAGTCCTGACAGCCAGATGTTATAGTTGCCGTTCTCCAGTTTTTCGTGATCGACGACCTTGCCGATGCCCATCGTTTGATAAATGGACGGCGCTTCGTAGTATCGGTGTTCCCACCCCGGCTTGAGCACGGGAAGTCCCAGGAGGCGGTCGCCTTTAAGGATCACCTCAACCATCTTCCGATAGCGAGGCTCAAAGATATGGAGCGCCAGCAGGGTGTGCGGTGGCAGCGTCACATTCGGCAACGGTAGCAGGTGGACGAAAAGCGTGTTCGGCAGCATGAGACAAAATTTCGAAAAAAAATCAGTTCCATCAATAAGATCGAGCCGTAGTTTATGAGCCGGTCGGGGGCGTGTCAACGGTTTCGTGATTTCAAAGCGCGACGGGGCGCCTCCCGAACCTGCCGGGGGTGTGGAAAGAAGGGTTCTTTGAAAGCATTGAGCCCTCATAACTGCGGAACTCGGGTTAGCCGGCTTCAGTCGGGCGCCCCCCCAGAAGCTGCGCGGAATAGTGCAAAGAATTTAGCACGCTGAAGCGCGCTAAAAAAAGAGCCGGATCCTGGACAAGCGCGGGATGCGCACATAAGGCCTGCGGAAATAAATAAGGCTCTCGGAAATAAATAAATCCCCTTTGGGTATCCTGTTTTCAGCCCCGATAGGGGCGCCACATAACAGCCCAGGGCAAGGCCCTGGGACCAAGGCAAAAAACAAATAAAGCCCTGTAAGGGCGCCACAAGAGCCATCCCTTTCGGATTCCCTTCCATCTTTCCGCGTAGGCCCAAGGCGCCTTTGTGCCGCCCTTTCAGGGCGGAAACGTTGGGGGCGCTCAGACCCAGGGCCCCGCTCCCTCCGGTCGCTCTGCCCTGGGCTGTTATGTGGGGCCCCTATCGGGGCTCACGGATAGAGACAGACTAAGAGGAAAAGGGGAATCAGGCACGTTTTACTTTTCGTTGGAAAATAGGGAAATAATTTTTTCCATGAGCCTTAGAATCGATTGATAAAGAGCGGCGATTTTGGAATCGATGGGGTCCCCATTGGGGATTAACGGTCGCTGATCAGTCACAAACAGACAATTTAATATCACTTTATTTGCCATCGATCTCTCCGTGTGGTTGACTTTCCCTGATTTTGCGAATGGAGATGATTTGGCGAGGCGCCAACGCGCCGTTGACGATTCGGGCGGATGGAGGAAGACCCGATCGAAAGCGCCCTTTGTGACTCGCCGATCAGTCCTTCAGCGGAATCAAAATCCTGAGACAAATGCATCACAGAAAGAAAGGACAAGTGGTTATGAGGCATCTGTTATTTCAAACCGTTCTCATGGGTACTCTGTTAGCAAGCGCTGCACAAGGCGCAGAAGTCCTTGTGTCGAACAACATTTCGGTTTCGACGACCTGGACGTCGGACAACGTCTATCGTCTTCAGAAACAAGTTTATGTATTGCCGGGGGCCACGCTCACCATTGAGGGCGGCACACTGGTCCAAAGCACAGCGGGCGTCGGCGGCAGCCTGGCGGTTTGCCGTGGCGCTCGGATTTATGTCCAGGGCACGGCGGACGCTCCGGTCATCATGACCTCAACCAGGGACGACCTCAAGAACTGGCACGAAGGGGCCAATGAATGGGGCAACCTGACGATTATGGGGAATGCCCTGGTCTCGGCCTCTCACTACGGCGGCGAAGCCGTGGGGAGCAATACGAAGACCCCGACGGGCCTGAACGTCAAACAGATGGAAGGCCTCGTGGCCGACTTCCCGGGCGACACCAAGGTGATGTACGGCGGCAATAACGATAACGACAACAGCGGCTCCATCAGCTATCTGTCCCTGCGCTATGGCGGCAAGGTCATCGGTCTGGCCAACGAACTCAATGGCCTGTCGCTGGGCGGCGTCGGCCGGGGCACCGATATTGACCACATTGAAGTCATGAACAATGTCGATGACGGCATCGAAATCTGGGGCGGCACGGTCAATCTCAAGTACGTCAATATCTGGAACGTGGGCGATGACAGTTTCGACATCGACGAGGGCTGGCGCGGCAAGGCTCAGTTCGGCCTCATCGTTCAGGGCCACAGCGCGGACGCCAGCCAGGGTTCCGGCGTGGGCGACAACTGTTTCGAAGTGGACGGCGCGGAAGACTCCGACGCCCAGCCGGTCACGACCGGCAAAATCTACAACTTCACCGTCGTCGGTCAGCCTCTGGACGGCGATGGCGGCACGACATGGCGCGACAACGCCCGGATGCAATATCGCAACTGCATCTTCATGGAACTCGGCGAAAAACTCGTTCGCTTTGATGACGATGACGGCGACGGCGCCAATGGCTACGGCTACAACGGCACCCTGACGTGGGAGCAGACCTGGACAACGCCTTACAGCCAAACCTCGTCGGTCAATGCCGGCTCCTGGACAGCCGGCGCCTTCAACGACCCGGCCGTGATGTACCAGGCTCAGACGGATGGCATGTTGGCGGAAATTCGCGACAGCGTCTTCTATCGCAACGAACACGCCGAGGCCTACACAGAAGCCCAGGCCCGTGGTGTCCTGGCGGCGAACATGAACAATGTGGTGGTCAACAATGAGGCCAAAATGCCAATCCGGACGCTGCGCCGCAAGGCCATGGTCGAAAAGGGTGGCAAAAACATCCTGCCGGTCAAATCCATTGACCCGCGTCCGGCGAACGCCGCGCTCGAATCGATGGATTCGGCTCCCGACGACGGCTTCTTCACTCCGGCCGCGTATCGTGGTGGTTTTGAACCGGGGCGTAATTGGCTCAATGGCTGGTCAGCCGTGGCCGCCTATGGCATGATCGAAGGCGAAGATGACCCGACACCCACTCCGACGCCCGTTGCGACTCCGACGCCGACCGAGCCGACGCCGACCATTGGCCCCTTTGACGACGCCGATGGCGACGGGCGCGGCGACCTGTGCGAAACGGATGACCTCGATCTTCTGCTCGCGGCAGACGCGACGATCACCAACATTCTCCTGCCCGACTCGGACAGCGACGGTCTCCTGGACGGTCAGGAAGATCCGGGCGACTGCGCCAATCAGATCACGCCGCTGGCTATGACCAACCCGCGCAAAAAAGACACCGACGGCGACGGCTTCAGTGACGGTCTCGAAGTCCTCATCCTCGGAAGCGATCCGCTGGATGCTGCTTCACCCGCAGACGCCACGGACGCCGACGGCGACGGCTTGCCGGCCTCCATCGATCCCGATGACAACAACATCGATACCGACGGCGACGGCTTCGGCGACGCCTTTGAAGTCGTCATGGGCTCCGATCCGGAAGATGCCGGCTCGGTTCCCGCCTTGGGCGATGTGAACGGCGATGGAAAGACCCATAACATCGACGCCATTATCATCTTCAACTACTCGCTGGGCAATGTGCCCGTCGAAGCGTCGCCGACCATTGGCAACGGCGACGTGCAAACCTCGGGGCACATCAACAACCTGGACGGCATCGTGTTGTTCAACTGGACGCTGGGCAATGTGCCGGCCATACCGGTGGACTGATTTCCAAGATGACATTGCTTTCTTTGCTCTTTGTCGCAGGCCAGGACATCAAGACCAATCCCAGCGCGGTGGCGATCTCCGGTAGAAGTAGGGCCAACCCCCACACGCCGGCGAAGTACAAAACCGCAGACATCGAAGAGTGGGTGGCCACCGTTCGATGGAAGCGAGGCGTCAGCGCCTCGAATCATTGACAATCCAATGATTCCAGTTCCGGCGCGGAGTCCGGAGAGACTCCGCGCCGGAAACTTGCAAAGACGAATTTGTAAAGGTTTAACCAAAACTCAGCCAAAAAAAGGTTGGAACGCACGGGCCGGATTGATCGGGCCTTCTTCCGGAGATAACGATGCGAAAAAAATCAGTTCTCATTTGCCTGACAGGACTCGCGCTTCTTTTTACGATCGCATGTGACACGAAAACCAGCGTCGGCGCCGGTGAATTGAAAGACGCGCTTTTGAAACCCCATCACGCGGATTGGCTGGACTTGGCTTACGAGGCAGCGGCGGCCCTGCCGTTGGATCCCCATGTGAAAGATCGCTCCCAAGCTCAAGCAACCGTCGCGCAGGCCTGTTTGACACTGAATTTGCCGATTCGCGCTCAGCAATATATCGAGGGGATCGCTGACTGGCGAAAATATTTATGCTATGCCGAGTTGGCGCTCTACGCCGCTGAACAAAAACACAACAAGGAAGCGGAACGGTATCTGTCTCTGGCCGCTTCGAACCTCAACGAAACCGAGGAATGGCGTCGGGATGAGGTCCAAGCCATGATGGCTGTGACGTGGCAGGCATTGGGACAGGAAGCGAAAGCTAAGGCCCTGACGGGTCAATCGACGGAATCAGGCGGGGAGGCGAGCAACAGCGCCGTCATTCTCCTGGATCCGGAGGCTTCTTTTGAGGAGCAAGTAAAAAAACTCAAGACCTTTAGTGATTCCGGCGATTTTGCGGTTCAGACTGCGGTGCTGGCGCTTTATGTCCAACTCCTGGCTGACCACTTCAGCGATGTCGAGCGGCGGTCGGTTCTTGTGGAAGGGATTAAGGCCAGTTGGGAAAAGCAACCGATTCCACAGCGCATTGACACATTGATTCGCATGTCTCAAATCGCAGTGTCCCACAACTGTTTGGATGTGGCCCTTGAGTGGATTGGCGACGGGCAGGCCTATCTCGACAACCGGCAGTGGCCGCTGGAATATCAGCTGGCGCTGGCTTCGCAATTGGCTGTCGGCTGGTTCCGCGCCGGCGATCCGGAGCGCGGACACTCGCTCCTGAAAGAAACGGATCACTTATACCAATCCCGTGAGCAAGAGATTGTGGACATCGATCGCGCAGGCGTTTTGCGGTCGATTGCGGAAGCGTACCAATCCCAAGGTCGGACCGAGCAGGCAATTGCCGTATATCAGCAAGCCCTGGAGGCGGGGATGGTCAATCCCAATTCGCGGCCCCGAGCCGAAGACCTCACGGCCACGTGTGTCTCCATGGTTCTGAGCCAGATGCCACCCAATGAAACGCTCACGGCGCGCATGATGGAAATTGTCAAGGGATTGGGGAACCCATGGTGAAACTCCACGGCATTGGCGCGTTCCTGACCGCGCTGCTGACGGTTCTGTCGGTCTCGTCCCCCGCCCAACAAGTCGGCAGCATTCGCGGGACGGTTTACGACAAAGACTTTGACGCTGCCTTGCCAGCCGCCCAAGTCCAAATCGCCGAAACGGGGCAACAGGCGCAAGCCTCGGATGAAGGCAACTATATGCTGCCGGACATCCAGGAAGGGCGCTATACGCTGATCTTCTCAAAGGACGGATACGCTCGTCAGGTCCGAACCGATGTGGTGGTTTCACCGGGCCGCATGACGGAAGTCGATGCGCAATTGTCGGGAGATTTCGTGGAAATGGAAGAATTTGTCGTGCAGGAGGTTCAGATTGGTGGCGCTTCGGAAACCGCGCTCCTCGACATCCGCATGGCCAGCCCGGCGCTGATGGATTCGATCAGCGCGGACCTGATGAGCAAAGCCGGAGCCAGCGACGCGGCCAGCGCCTTACGGCTCGTGTCTGGCGCCACTGTCCAGGATGGGAAATACGCCGTGATCCGTGGTCTGCCGGATCGCTATGTGAACTCGCAGATGAACAGCGTTCGACTTCCAACGGCGGATCCAGATAAGCGGGCCGTTCAGCTGGACCAGTTCCCGTCGGCCATGATCGAAAGCATCCAGGTCAGCAAGACCTTCACGCCAGACCAGCAGGGGGACGCGTCGGGCGGCGCCGTCAACCTGCTCCTGAAAACCATCCCCGACGAGCCGATCTTAAAAGTCGGGGGGAGCTACAGTTACAACACCAACGTAAAGAATCGTGATGATTTCCTCGGAGAAAAAAGTCGGGGCGTTCGGTATTGGGGCAAGGATGCGCGGGATATTCCTTTCAACGATCTGGGGGAAAACTGGGGCGGCGATGTGGGCGTCCACCGTGGCGAGGCGCCGACAGACTACAAATGGTCGCTCAGCGCAGGGCGTAAATTCAACCTGGCCGATAATGTGCGAGTAGGCGGATTTTCCAGTCTTTTCTATGAGCGTGACAGTTCCTTCTATAACGACGGAATCGATCGCAAGTATTGGGTGGAAGAGCCGGGGGCCGAAATGACGCCGCAGTACGGTCAGGGAACCCCGCTGCAAGAAGACTTCAAAACTTCGTTATTCGATGTGACCAAAGGCAGCGAAGAGGTCAAGTGGGGCTTCCTCGGTGTGTTGGGGATTGAAACCGATCGTCATGCCCTCTCCTTCACCTATATGCAGACACGGAGCGCCGAGAACACGGCCACACTGGCCGAGGACACAAACGGGAAGGAATACTACTACGAAGGCTATCAGGTGGACGATCCAAAGGATCCCGGCAACCAGGCGCGGTCGGCGGCGCCCTACCTCCGAACCGAAACCCTTCAATATACGGAACGCATGACGGAGACAAAGCAATTGCATGGCAAACACCAGTTGCCCTTCCCTGAATTCGGCGTGGAGGGCATCCTCACGTCTCTGGATCCGGAAGTGGACTGGGGCATCGCCCGGAGCGCATCGGAGCTCTATCAACCGGACAAGCGTCAGTTCGGGTCCATGTGGTGGGCCGATTCGTATAACAAGGGTTTTCTCCCCTATGTGCCGCCTTTTACAGCCCCGGCCACCCATCTGCCCTACAAGCCGGCGGCCAATTTCACATTGGGCAACCTCCAGCGGATCTGGAAAGAAATTGCCGAAGAGAGCGATCAATACTTCTGGAATGTCAAATTTCCCTTTGAGCAATGGAGCAATGATGAGGGGTATTTGAAGTTCGGCGTCTTCAAGGACAAAGTCAAACGTCAATACAATCAGGACTCATTCAGCAATTTCAATGATAATACGGCGAAGTATCGCGGGGATTGGGATGAGCTGTGGAGTGAAAAGTTTCCGGAGGAAGACCATTCGATAACGGAAGCCGAAATCGACGTGGACTATGTGGGCGAACAAAACATTTCGGCCTGGTATTACATGGCCGATGTGCCCATCGTGCCCTGGCTGAATATCATCGGCGGCGCCCGTCACGAAGATACCGATCTGACGATCATCAATGATCCCGAGGAAGAGGTCACCTGGGTGCCACCCAACTCGGTGGGATCCGTCAAACTTAACC
>JADFCT010000489.1 GCA_017161665.1 Candidatus Sumerlaeota bacterium | reverse complement strand
ACCTGGGGATTGTTAATGGAGAGAATATTCAGCAAATCCCACAATTCCATGGGGTGAATCTGCACCGGCGTGGCGGTGGCCAGCAGGAATGTTCGGGTCCGGGCGGCGATCCGTTCCGCGAATTCGTAGAGCCGCTTTTTCTCCGGAGGGCCGAAGACGTTGTTGGGCGCGAGGTTGGCCCGGCGGATTTTGTGGGCCTCGTCCCAAATGACGCAGGAAAATCGCAGTTTCAGAAGCTGTTCCAACAAGGATTGGTTGCGTGGGCTGAGGGTCGCGCTGGTGATGACCGACGTGGAAACGAGGCCGATTTTCCGGGGGCAGTTGGCGAGTTTTTCGGGCAGGGCCGGATGGAATTCGTCCCGTTCGGTGATCCAGCCGCCGTTCCCCCAACGGGCGGATGGGGCGTTGAGTTTGCTCATCAGTTCTTCCTGCCATTGAGGCAGAAGGGGTTTGGGGGCTAAAATGAGAATGGGCCGGTTTTCCAGGGTGCCGATCAGCTTGGCGACCGCGCCGAGCTGAAGAGTTTTACCGAGGCCGACCCCGTCGCCCAAAAGGAATCGCGCGCCCCGCTTCGGATCGCCCGCGTATTTTTGGTGTTCATTGAAGGCCAGATTGATGAAGTATTTTTGGTGGTCCCAGAAGCCGAACAGCTCCGTAGCGGTGGGGACTTCGGCTAAGAGCGGTTCCGGCTCCGGCCTTTTTTTCCATTCCCCGATGTGTTCCAACAATGTCCGGCGGGAGAGGCGGCCGATCTGCCGGACCATGAATTCGGAGAGCGGGAAGCCTTTTTCCCAGAGCGCATCGAATTCTTCCGACAGCCAGGCGATGCTGTCTTCGCTGTCGTCTTCCCAGACGAGTTCGTAATTGTGGTTCCATGCATTGCAGCTGTCGTTGGCGCTGCCGATGAAGCCGGTGCGGCCCCAATCGGCCTCGATGACCCCGCCCTTTCCGTGGACGAAACCAAATTCCGCGTCCGGCACGATACGGATTTCAAAAACGCGGCCGTCTTTCCCTGAGCCGGTCAGCAGTTCGTAAAGAACCCGGAAACGATCCTTGGCGGGTTTGCCGTGGACATCCACGACGTGGGGAAAATTGCCGCCGTTCCAGACGGTCCGCAACAGACACCCTTCCAACTCCGCGCGACGGGGGCCGGTGGCCATGCGGACGATCTGAACATCCTCCGGGTTGACGTCGGTGTTGCAGACGATCCGCACCTTGGGGATGGCGGCCAGCTCTTCGCTGGCCAGATCCAGCAGGCTGCTTTTGAAATATCCGGCGATGCGGTGATAGCGTTTCGCGCCGGTGAGCCGGTTTTTCAGGAAGGATTCGTACAGGCCGGCACGCCGGCTGCTGAAACGGCGAAGCATGGGCGATCACCTCATGACCGATAGTTTTCGATGCCGATGGCGAGGGATTCCACGGAATCCCGGTAGTCGCCCCAGTGGGGAAGGTAGACGGTCACGCCCCGGAGATAGGTCAGGATTACGATGAGCCGCGGCCGGATGTTCTGGAAATCGATAGCGTCCACGACGTGCTTCATGGCCCGCTCTACGTCGGCCCCGTCGTGGAGTAGCCGCAGGGCGTGGTAGAGGTGGCGGGTGGGGGAATGTTTCCAGGCCCCGCGATCCGAGGGCGGAATGTCGGCCAATCGGGTCATGTCCGGCCGGGGAAATTCCGCCGGGAGTTTGGTGCGGGCGTTGTTGGCCTGGGCCGGTCCGAGCAGGCTTTCGTAGTCTGGGATGCCATAGGCGCGGCCGAGATCCTGGAAGGCGCCGAGCTTTTTTTCGCCTTGATATTCCAGTTCCAACCCTTTGAGCAGGAATTTTTCCTCCGTGGCGAATTTCCGCCAGAACAGATACGGGTCGGGGCGGGTTTCGGTTTTGCGCTGGAGGGCTTGCTCCAGTTGGATCGGAACGAGGAAATCCGTGGCGGTGCTTTTGGCGGTGTCCATCAACACGCGGAGGGCGGAGCGGCCCCGTTCCTTGTTCGGGGTGCGGAGTTCCGCTTCGAGGTCCATCCCGTCGATGGTGGCAA
>JADFCT010000488.1 GCA_017161665.1 Candidatus Sumerlaeota bacterium | reverse complement strand
TGTGATCGGACAATCCGGTGGGGACGCCGAAGGCTTCGGCCAGATGGGGGATGACGCGCAGATTCATGGCTTTGGGATCGGCCGGGTAGGCGCTGACGCATTTGAGGAGGGCCAGTTCCGCGCAGCCTCCTTCGCGCAGAACGCCGACGGACTCATCGATTTCGGCCAGGGTGGCCATGCCCGTGGACATGATGACGGGCTTGCCTGTGGCGGCGACCTTGCGAAGGAGCGGCAGATCGACGAGTTCAAAGGAGGCGATTTTGTGAGCGGGGACGTCCATGTCTTCCAGAAAATCGACGGCCGTCGCGTCGAAGGGCGTGGAGAACAGGTCGATGCCGATCGTGTCGGCCACGGCCTTGAGTTTGGGCTGCCACTCCCAGGGCGTATAGGCCTCGCCATAGAGTTGGTAGAGGTTTTTCCCTTCCCAGATGGTGCCTTTGCCGATCTGGAATTCCGGGCGGGGGGAATCGATGGTGAGCGTGTCGGGCGTATAGGTCTGGAGTTTGACGGCGTCGGCGCCGGCTTCTTTGGCGGCGTGGAGAATCTCGACGGCGCGCCCGTAGTCCTGGCCATGGTTGGCCGACATCTCGGCAATGATATAGACGGGATGACCGGGACCAATGGGATGATTATGGATGCGCATGATTGGACGGCGTCTCCTTCAGGAAATGATATGTGTAGTGATGACAGGGATAGCCTTCCTGTCGGGTTTCGCCCATGCGCGCAAAGCCGGCTTTTTCGAAGGCGCGGACGGAGGGCGCGTTTTCGAGTTTTATATAGGCGTCAATTCGGGTTATGTTACATTGGCATCGGATGCGGGCCAGGCTCTGGCGCAGCAGCCGTGCGCCAAGCCCTTGACCACGCGCTTCGGGCGCCACACTGACACCGATCACAGCGCTCCCGTCCCCTTCCGCTTCAAATCGCGTCTGCCCTACGGGGATTCCCTGATCATCCATCGCCACAAAAATATGACAAGTGGCATCGGTGAGACGTTTCGCAAACCATTGCCGGTGCTCATCCCAGGCGATGGGTTTGGGATGGAAAGCCATAGCTCGAACGTCGGGGTCGTTGGCCCAGTCAAAGAGGAGGCGCCCATCTTCCGCCTGCGCATCGCGAAGGTGGATGCTCCGTCTCCCCTTCATGGTCGCCACCACCCGTTCGGCGCCGAAGCCATCCACCAGCGTCTGCCCCGTGCGGGCCATTTGCTCGAGTGACGTCCGGGGGGTTTCTCGCCACGAAATCAGCTGCGTTTCCACCTCTGCTCGGTTGATCTGGTTGGGGGGGATTGTCACGCCGAATCCCCGATGGACCAAAGCCTGCGCCAGGGGGTTCTGGTTGTCAGCGATCGGAACCAGCAAGGACGGCAGCCCCATGAACGCCAGTTCCCAGCAGATGCTCCCGGCGGCGGTAATGGCCTGATCGGCCCAAGCCATCCGGTCGGGCATGTCGCTGACATCGTGTACCAGATGAATGGCGGGCCCCAGGAACTCGCAAATCTTTTCCAGATACTGTCGATGGGGATTGGCGCCGCCGACAATCACCTGAATCCGTGGTTCGTCGCGCCGCTGGTCTCGTCGATCGAAACGTTCGGGCTCCCGCTGTCCCAATTGTCGAATGGCTTCCAGGATTCGAGCGGTGATATTATTCGGATCGCTGCCGCCCAGCGCGATGAGCCATCGCCGGGGGCGCTCGGGGAATTCCCGTCGCCAGCCGCGCCAGGCGGTGAATTCCCGCCGCAGCATGGCATAGGTTGATCCAATCAAAAGGCGGGAATCATCGGATCGATCTTGATAGGAGGCCGGATCGGCGTCCAGATTCTGATTGAGGATGAGGTCCGCGCAGTAGGGGGCGCCGTGACCGTAGTCGTCGATCCAGAGGACGCGGACCCCGCCGTCCCGGAGGGCGCGCTGGTAGTTGGCGTCGAATCCGTATCCATCCACCACCACCCATTCGGCGTCGAGGGCGCGCGCGCGTTGTATCGTTTCCGCCACGTCGTCCGCGCCGAAGGGTGGACATTTCAAGCGGGTCACATCGCAGTTTTCCGCTTTCAGGCGTTCGACAAGGGCCG
>JADFCT010000487.1 GCA_017161665.1 Candidatus Sumerlaeota bacterium | reverse complement strand
TGGCGGGGTTGGCGACGGCTTCGTTCTCCTTGTCGGTCAGGGGGCGGGTGAAGAATTCGGGGTAGACGTAGCCGGCGGTCCGCTTGAGCCAGACGTAGAAGAAGTCCGAGAGTTCGGCGTACATGACGTTGTCGTAGTAGGGCGGGTCCATGACGACCACGTCGATGGAGGCGTCCCCGATATGGTCGAGGGCGTCGCCGGGTTTGCAGGTGATGGTGACGGGCGGGGGGGTGAACCTGCCGGGCTCGGGGAGGGAGAATTGCTCGGTGCTGCCTTTTTTTTGGCGGAGTTTGCCGGGTTCGCCGGCGAGGTCTTTGGTCGCGGGTTTGGATTTGGGGGACTTTTGTTTTTTTCGGTGCTCCTTGGCGTTGATGTCGGGGCGGACGAGGTCGATGAGTTCGGTGATGCATTTGGCGGTCTGCTCAATGGCCCAGTCGTAGCCGAGGCCGACGATGAGAGGGGCCATTTCGGCATAAGACCACTTGAATGAGAAATCATGTCGATCAAATGTGTTGACTACGACTTCCCGATTCACATGCCAGCGTGTCATTCTGGAATTGTAGTCCCTGAGCTTGTCGAAGGAAAGGGCCATATACCCGAGAGCCGCTCGCGTAACTTCGCTGGAATTCAGATTCCCTTGTTCTTCTTCGAAGAGTTCCCGAAACACTTCGACACTGACGCCGTGGCAAAGGAGTTGTCGAGGGGAGAAGAGGTCGCGCCATAAAGGCATGCCGTATTGAATAGGTCGTGTGTCATTTCCATCACTGGGAAACGCTTCCGTTGGAACCAAATCCAATGCCTCCCATTCTGGCAGCTTTTCCTCCAATGCCGCCTTGACGGCTTCGCTCACATTATCTTCGGGACGCGGCGCACGATACCCCTGAACCCATTTCTCGCGTTCTTTCCCCGTCTTGGTTTTGACGATAGTCCGCTTTTTGTAAACGATGGCGTAAAGCTGCTCGCCCATGCCGCCCGCCTGTGCCTGTTCCTTCACCTGATCGCCGTCGATCACGCGCCCGCAGTCGGGGAACGGGCATGTAGCGCTGCCTCGCGCCACCGTGCCTTCGGACTGGTCTTTGGCTTTTTGGACGATTTCGAAGGCGCAGACGCGGCTGGGGGTGTTGGGGCCGCCGGCGGTTTGAGGGTGGAGTTTGACGCCGGCGCCGCCGGGGGCGAGCCGCCAGTTGGGGGAGAGGGGAATGAGGCCGTCGCAATAGGGGCAGGTGATGGTTCGGGACCAGAGGTAGCCGTCCGGTCTGTAATCTTCCGATTCTTCGGCAGGAAAAGCCCAGGACAATTTTTCCCGCACTCTGGCGGTGAAGTCAGCGCCAATTCGTTCCAGCTCCGATAAAATTTCAAGACCGTTTTTCAGTGGAAAATCAATGGTAGCCTTCTCGATCAAAGCTGCGACCGGATTGAGATCATTGGAAAGTGTTCTGAGGCCCAATCGAACCGATTCAAAAGGAATGCTGCCGCCGGCTGTCGGATCGAGGATGGCCGGTGATTTCAAATCAATCCGTGACGATTCGTAACGCAGCCAATCCTTTTCTTTTCTGGAAATTGTATAGGTGAACGCCCTCGGATAGCCATAGGCGTCTGCGCCCAAGCGCGTTCCATCCCGGTTTGCCTTCGCAATCCGAGCTTTCGCCGCAATCGGGTCCCCATGAACCCCCATCGCCTGCATGAACATCTTCCGATCCGCATCTTCCGGCAGAATCGACGCCATGATGGCCGCTCGGGACGCCACCAGCGGACGGCGTGCCCACCAGACATGGAGGTAATAAGTAGGTGGCAGAGCTTGTAGTGATCTGCGTTCACGATTGCTTTCTTCGCCGAGTTCGGCAATCGGCAGCCAAGATTCGATCAGGCGGCGGGTCATGCGTGTGTGCTTCCTTGTTCAGTTGTTTTCTCTAAAACGATATTTTGAATGCCTTTGATGATGCCAACTTCTTCCAGCTCTTTGAATGCCTTTTGAAAATGCCGGTACATCCATTCCACCTGATCATCCTGACCAAGAAGGATTTCTAAAGGTACGCGAAGATCCAAATCCCAATATTTGCTCAATTCATTCGATACGAGTTGCCACTCAGGATTTTTCGATTGAAGGTCATCGATTTTAGTCTCGATAAATGCTCGTATGGAACTTTTGCTTGGGTGTTTAGGTTCAGTGGAGAAATAAACAATTACACTATTGCCTCTATTCGAAGTAATGCCCGAGCAAAGGCAGGGGTAACCCGAATTAGAACCCCCCAAGTCCCACCAGAAG
>JADFCT010000486.1 GCA_017161665.1 Candidatus Sumerlaeota bacterium | reverse complement strand
CTTGCTCACGCTCTAACCCAGGGCTCCGCTCCCTATCGGTCGCTCCACCCTGGGCTCGTATATGTCGCCACCTTCGGGGCTTGGCGGATGTTTGGATCCTTGGGGCGCGGGCCTCATCCAAAATCGGCGCGGCGCCCCAGGGTTCTTTGCCTCTTCGCGCCTTGGCGTTTAAGAAGAATCCATCGCGAAGAGCCTCGGCGTCATTTTCATCATTTGTTGAGAGCGCCGGAGGCCTCTCATGGGGAACTCGTTCGAAAATTTGAATTCGCAGACGGATGGCCGTCGGCGCCGTCACGATTATTTGCCTGCTTCGCGGCAAAAATCGCGCCGGCGCCTCGCTTGCTCACGCTCTAACCCAGGGCTCCGCTCCCTATCGGTCGCTCCACCCTGGGCTCGTATATGTCGCCACCTTCGGGGCTTGGCGGATGTTTGGATCCCTGGCCCACGGACCTTATCGGACAGCGGCGCCGCGCCCCGGCGTGCTTTGCGCCTTGGCGCCTTGGCGTTTAAAATGAAATCAACGCACTGGGCCTCGTCTCCATTTTCATCATTTGTTGTGAGCGCCGTAGGCCGCTCATGGGGAACTTACTTGAAAATAGGGTCCGTACTGATCTATCATTTTCATCATTTGTTGTGAGCGCCGTAGGCCGCTCATGACCAACTCGTTACTGTTTTGCGGCGCTGGGGCAATAGACCCTCTCCAAATCCTCCAGGCACGCATAACCTGGGATGGTCCGGATCGGAACGGTCGGACGGCTCGCGTTATACCGTCGAATCCGCTTGGATAAAGCGGCCACATTGGGCGCGGCAATTTGCAACCGATGTCCCCCTTCGACGATTTCATAGAGGGGGACAAAGGTCACCGTTTCCTTTTGTCTCATCGTTTCATTTCCTCCCGTCCGTATCCGTGGGGCTGAAAATATCCGGCGCGACCCCAAGCGGGCCACCGTCAAGGCGTCCCCATTCTACGTGAACTCTCGGGTATTCGCGCGATGGATTTATTTTTGATATTTTTTGTTTTTTTTCTGATTGGGATGCCATTCGATCCCATTCCCCTTGATGTTTCCACGTGAGCGACCAATACTTCCCTTATGCTCCCGGCAGTCAGGGGGGCGAAGCCGAAGGGGGCAAATTGCGCTATGGACCTCAGCGAAGGAGTGACAAGATGAATATCGGAGTGTTTTTATTGATTGAACCGTTTGCGAGTGTGGAAAGACAACTCCAGCGGGCCCAGGCGATGGGCTTTGCTCATGCGGATATTACCGATACGAACGCGGGCGGCAGCATGTTGGGTAGCGCCGGTTTTTCGCCGACCGTCAGCTTGGACGAAAATCCCTTTGAGGTCAAACGCCTCTTCGAAAAATATGGCATCACGCCGTTGACGGTCTGCGCCCATGCCGCCCTGCTCGAACCCAGCAATCCCGGCCTGTACGGCACGGCTGAAATCATGAAGGCGATCCACTTCGCCGCGGCGATTGGCATCAAGGATGTGGTCACGACAGACACCGATCCGCGATCGGAATGGGCGCAGAACCTGTCCTACAAAGAGCGCGTTTTTGTGGTCGCCGAGAAACTCTATACGCCCGTCAAAATGGCTGCCGATTACGGGGTTCGCCTGCTTCTGGAGCCCCATGGTCCGATCACGGACAGCATCCAGGGGCTTCAGGATGTCTTCGATCGTCTGGGCAATCCAGACTCTCTTGGCGTGAATCTGGACACGGGCAATTCCTGGCTGGGCGGCGCGGATCCGGTGGAAATGGCGCGGGTCTTCAAAGACAAAATCCACCATGTGCACTGGAAAGATCTCGGCCCGGAATGGGAAGAAAAACGTGGGACCGAATACGGATGCGGCTTTTCGACCATTGCCCTGGGCGACGGCGTCATTGACATCCAGGGCGTTTGCGAGGTGTTGAAAGATGCCGACATCGACAGTGGCACGTTGGAGATCATCGGTTCAGAAGATATTCTCAAAAAAAGCGTGGCGTTTTTGAAGGCGAATGGCCTTTGAGGCTGACGTGATCTTTTTATCGTCGCGGGCGATGCGTCATGAGTGTCGAATCATGGCGCATCACCCGGAGACCGTAAAGGGGGGCGATGACAATTCTGTCTCTGTCGCCGGGCCGGGATGGGCCGTTACTTCTGCAATTCCGCCAGAATATCCAGGTATAAGGGGCCGTAGTCTTCATAGCGCTGGCCACCGGTGTAATAGACGCCCGTGTCCGAATCGTCGCGTTCGGTCGTCGGCGCGCTGCCGGCGGTCGCTTCGATCTGGCTGTCCTC
>JADFCT010000485.1 GCA_017161665.1 Candidatus Sumerlaeota bacterium | reverse complement strand
AAATTTTGGACTGTGAGGTGGTCACGCTCCACACGCCCCTCTATCGCGAGGGACAAGATAAGACTTACCACATGGCGGATGTCGATTTTTTCGAGAAACTCAAACCCGGGGCCCTGTTCTGCAACGCCAGTCGTGGCGAGGTCGTGGATGAAGCCGCTCTCCGCGCCGCCGTGGACGCGGGCCAGTTGCGCGGCGTCGTGCTGGATGTCTGGGAGAACGAGCCGGCCATTGACTTGGATACACTGAAGCGCGCCGACCTGGCCACTCCCCATATTGCAGGGTATTCGTATGACGGGAAAATCGCCGGCACGCGCATGGTCTATGAAGCGGCCTGCGAGTTCCTTGGTGTTTCTCCCGACTGGGACGCCAGGGCGGCTATGGGGCCGGCGGATGTCCCCAACATTGCTTATGATGCGGCCGGGGCCGGGACAGACGAATCCATCCTGCTTGATATCGTCAAACAGGTTTACGCCATTGAAACCGACGACGCAGCCATGCGTATGGCCCATAGCGAACCGGACTCCCAGAGCCGCGCCAAGGCCTTCGACCGCCTGCGAAAGGAATATCCCCGGCGGCGGGAGTTCGCCAATACGGAAGTGACCGTTCGGAATGGAACCGAAACGATTCACAACACGTTGGCTGGATTAGGCTTCGCGACTCCCACACACTAACAACAATCCCTGACGCGCAAACATCGATTGATCAGGTATCTTCAAATTATCAAAGGACAAGGCGTTCATGGAATACTTCGGCGAAGGATCAGCCACCTCAATTATCGACCGGAAACGAGCCGGGGAACTCATTGACGGCATGTTGGCGCAGATGGGCGAACTCAAACGCGTTCTGATTCTGCCGCCTGACTATACGCGGCTCCATTCCTGGGCGGGCGAACTGACGGTCATGCTCTACGAACGGCTCAGAGACCACGCCCATATCGAAATCCTCCCCACCCTGGGAACCCATTTCCCCATGACCCGCGCCGAACTGGACAGCATGTTTCCCGGCATCCCCCATTCCCTTTTTCGTCCCCATGACTGGCGAAACGGCTTGATGCGCCTCGGCGATGTCCCCGGGGATTTTCTGCGTGAGGTCTCCCAAGGTCGGGTCGATTATCCGATTCGGTGCGAAATAAACCGCCTCCTCGTCGAGGGCCAATGGGATCGTATTTTTTCTGTCGGTCAATTGGTCCCTCATGAAGTCATCGGCATTGCGAATTATAATAAAAATATCTTCGTCGGCGCCGGCGGTTCCGACACCATCAACAAATCTCATTTCCTCGGCGCGGTTTACGGCATGGAACGCATGATGGGCCGGGCCATGACGCCCGTCCGTCAGGTCTTCAACTACATGACCGAGCATTTCTGTCAGGATCTGCCCATTACCTACCTGCTCACCGTCCGGGCCCGCGATGTATCCGGCGCCCTGGTGACGCGGGGCTTTTATGGTGGCGACGACGACGCCTGCTTCCTCAAAGGCGCCGACGTCTGCCAACAGGTCAACCTCGATCTGCTCGACGCGCCGCTGAAAAAAGTCGTCGTCTATCTCGATCCCACGGAATTCAAGTCCACCTGGCTGGGCAACAAGGCCATCTACCGCACGCGCATGGCCATGGCCGATGACGGCGACCTGATCGTCATGGGCCCCGCGGTTCGTGAATTCGGCGAGGATAAGGAAATCGACCGTCTGATCCGGAAATACGGCTACCGGGGCACAGATCATATCCTGAGAATGGTGAAGGAAAATGAAGACCTCGGCGCCAACCTGTCGGCGGCGGCCCACCTGATCCACGGCTCTTCGGAAGGGCGCTTCAAAATCACCTACTGCCCCGGCCATCTCACACGCGAGGCAATCGAAGGCGCCGGATTCGCTTATGGCGATCTGACGGAGATGATGGAAAGGTATAACCCCGAAACCCTGTCGGATGGTCCCAACACCCTGCCCGACGGTGAGGCGATTTTCTACATCTCCAACCCCGCCCTCGGCCTTTGGGGATTGAAATCTCAATTCCATTCGTGACAACATCCCGAAAACCCTTACGTATTCTTTGGAGGAAGATAAAAAAATGCCCAGAAATGTTTTGATCGCGCAGTCCGGTGGGCCTTCGCCGGTCATCAACAGCACCTTGCGCGGAATGATTGACGGATGCCGAGCGTATCCCGAGACCTTTGGCAAGATTTACGGCGGTTGGCACGGGATCGAAGGCGTGCTCAAAGAAGAATTGCTGGACATCGGCGCTCAAAAGGATGAAGAAATCCAATTGCTCAGCACGACACCGGCCGCCG
>JADFCT010000484.1 GCA_017161665.1 Candidatus Sumerlaeota bacterium | reverse complement strand
AAGAACCGACGCTGACAGCGGCCTGTCTGGGCGGGAGCGGGGGGCATCCCCACTCATTTCGTGTCAGGGCTGGATGAAGACGTTGCGCGGATGAATGGCCCAGATGGCGCCGGATGAATCGACCGGGGGGCCGATTTCGCCCAGCGCGATCGTCTCCTCGTTTTCGTCGAGAACGAGGGCCGTCTGGCCAACGAGTTGGTCTGGCGTCGCGCCCCACCCTCCCGGCGCGATCAGGCGCCCCGGACAGACATTGCCATGGGCAATGCGGGCGCGGCCGTCGTTGTCCACGCGCACATGCGGCATCTCCGGCGCCAGCGCCGGCAGATCCAGAACCCACTCGCTCAATCGCCCCTCGGCGTGGGCCGCCTCCAGGGCCTCCAGTGTCACAGCGTCCTGGATGTCATACCGCCCCACCCGCGTTCGCCGCAGGGCCGTCATGTGGCCACCGCACCCCAGCGCTTCGCCCAGATCATGGCAGAGTGAACGCACATAGGCGCCTGCCGACACGTGACAGACAAAGCGCAGACGCGGAGGCGCGAATTCCAGCAGATCGAAGCGACCCACGCGCACGCGCCGGCTGGGGATTTCAACGGACTCGTTGGCCCGGGCATATTGATAGAGTCG
This sequence comes from Candidatus Sumerlaeota bacterium, assembly GCA_017161665.1. GTDB lineage: Bacteria > Sumerlaeota > Sumerlaeia > JADFCT01 > JADFCT01 > JADFCT01. Next base: position 1,695 of record JADFCT010000484.1, on the reverse strand, counting down.
CTTGCCCTTGACATGGATGGCCGAGTAAAGCGGAGGCGTTTGAAGGATTTCGCCGCGCAGAGGGGCTATGGCCGCTTCCACGGACTCGCGGTCATGGGGAATCCGTTCCGGCGCCTCGGAAACAAGGCGCCCCTCGCTGTCATAAGTGTCCGTGGCCGCGCCCAGCCGCATATCGCATTCGTAGGTTTTGTCCTGGTGGGTCAGATGGGGGGCCAGTTTGGTTCCGTTCCCGAGGACGCAAATCATCAACCCCGTGGCCAAGGGGTCCAGTGTCCCCGTGTGCCCCACGCGCTTTTGTCCCACAATCCGGCGCACACGCGCCACCACGCCGTGTGATGACAGCCCGCCGGGCTTATCGATTAGGAGGCCACCGTTTATCATGCGATATCATTTCTGCGTTCCCATCGCTAGCGGGACCGAATGTAGAGGTTGAGCAAGGTCAACAGGCCCAGGTACAGCGTCACAAGCCCCATGCTCCGGCGCAAAATTCGAACCGGCAGAAACTTGACCGTCAGGGTTGAAAGGGGAACGGACAAGAGCGCTCCGATCAGAAGCGGAAACAGCAGGTTGGACGAAAAGGCCCCTTCGCTGAAAAAGAAGTACATGGCCAAGCTCACAGAGCAGACCAGGCCCTCCGCGAAGGAGGTGATGCCGATGGCGTTTTTTTCCGGCACCCCCAGGAGCACCTGCCCGCCGGTGACCAGTGGTCCATAGCCGCCGCCCGAGATCCCTTTGTTGAATGCGGCCACAAGCCCCAGCCCCAGGATTTTGGGTGTGGAATAGGCGCCAAAAATTGAGCGCCCAAATAACAGAAAGACGCCGATGCCGGCGATCATGACGCCGATATAGAGTTTGACCAGGGTCTTGGGAAGGCTGAGAGCCAGCCAGACGGCGACCAAAGAACCCAGTACCGAGCAGGCTGCCAGTATCAGCATGGCCCGACGGTTGTCGCTGCCGCGCCCCAGATTGACGTTACCCAACTGGTGGTGGAGCGTCCCGGCGAAAAGTCCCGACAACGTTTCGGAAAACAACAGACACGGCACAATTTGGAGCGGGGACCAGCCCAGGATCAACAAAATAGGAGTGAGCATGGTTCCATAACCCATTCCAAGCGAGGAATCCATAAACTCGGCAAAAAAAGCGATACAGGCGATGACCACCCAAAGTTCCATCTGACCGCTGACGGAATCCTTGAGGGATATTTCGGGCATCACCGCCAGGACCAACAAGCCCAGACCCATCAGAATCAGAAAGAAAGTCCAGATCTTTTCGAGAACACTCGTCTTCTCATCGTCCTTCACCGATTCGGGCATTTTGTGGGCTCCTCTATTTACGATTGAGTTGGTCATGTCCAAATAAATAGACACGACAAATGCTGAAAATGGCGTCGAGGCCCAGCGCGATGGCTTCTTTTCAAACGGCAAGGCGCGAAGACGCAAAGCACGCCGGGGCGCGGCACGATAGATTCATTGGAAACGCCAAGGCGCCAAGGTGCAAAGACGCAAGGCGCCCCTGGGAGCGGCGCAGCGTCCATATAAGGCCCGCCGCCCCAGAAGCCAAACATCTGCCAAGCCCCGATAGGGGCGATCACATACCAGCCCAGGGTGGAGCGACCGATAGGGAGCGGAGCCCTGGGTCAGAGAACAGGCGACTGAGGCGCCGGCGTGATTTTTGCCGCGCAGCGCGCAAAAAGCG
>JADFCT010000483.1 GCA_017161665.1 Candidatus Sumerlaeota bacterium | reverse complement strand
GTGATCTGGAATGAAGACACTTCCGTGTATCGTGACAGTCTTGGGGAGAGGATCAACGGCCTGATTGCCGCGAACACGGAAAAAGTGGATAATCAGAAAGGTGGTATCTTTTTACGGCGCGTGGATCAAATGTCTGATGAGGATCGGATCCTTATGCAAACAGTGGCGCGGATCATTATTTCGGATCGCGGGGGTACACTTGCGGAGCAGCTAAAGGGCATTACACAACCAGTCGTGAATCTTTTGCCATTTGTCCCGGGTCGGAAAGAGATCCCAGAACAAGAAGAAAGTGGTCCTGTAAATCGGTCTGATCTCATTTTTTATAATGGTATAGGCGGCTTTACCAAGGATGGACGGGAATATATCATTACGACCTCACGTGGCCGGGCCACGCCTGCTCCGTGGGTCAATGTGTTGGCAAACCGGTATTTTGGCTCGGTCATTTCGGAAAGCGGAAGCGCTTACACCTGGAGCGAGAATGCGCATGAATTCCGTTTAACGCCATGGGTGAACGACCCGGTTTCGGATGCTTCGGGGGAAGCGTTCTATATTCGTGATGAGGAAAGCGGACAATTCTGGTCGCCGACCCCGCTTCCTGCAATGGGGAAAACCAGTTATACTGCGCGTCACGGATTTGGCTATAGCGTTTTTGAACATGTCGAAAGTGGGATCGTCTCGGAACTGATGGTTTTTGTTTCTCTCAACGATAGTATCAAGTTCTCGATCCTGAAGATCAAGAATGTTTCCGGACGGCGAAGGAAGCTTTCCGCGACAGCATATTGTGAACTCGTGATGGGGACGGTTCGGGATAAGTACCACACGCACATTGTCACTGAAATTGATCCTAAGAGCGGAGCTCTCTTTGCGAGGAATCCTTACAATAATGAATTTCAGGGACAAACTGTTTTTCTTGATGTCAGCGAGCCGACACGTTTTGTCACCGGGGACCGGATCGAGTTTATCGGGAGGAATGGGACCATGGCGTCACCTTCGGCAATGCGCCGAGACAGGCTTTCCGGAAAAGTAGGTGCTGGGGCTGATCCGTGTGTTTCAACGCAAGTCAGGCTGGATGTTGAAGACAGTCAGGAGAAAGAGGTCGTTTTCATATTTGGCTCCGGAGAAACGGTTAATGACGCACGGAAGCTTGTGCAGCGTTTTAACGGCATAGACGCGGCGCATCAGGAGCGGGAAAATGTGTGGGAATACTGGAAGCGGACATTGGGCACTGTTTATGTAGAAACACCCGATCCGTCGATCAATGTTCTTGTGAACGGCTGGCTGCAGTATCAGATCCTCAGTTGCCGTCTTTGGGGCCGAAGCGGTTATTATCAGTCTGGCGGGGCATTGGGTTTCAGAGATCAGCTGCAGGATGTTATGGCGCTCATCCATTCGAAACCGGAAATGATCCGCGAACAACTGCTGACTTTTGCTGCGCACCAGTTCGTGGAAGGAGATGTCCAACATTGGTGGCACCCGCCTTCCGGTCGCGGTGTGCGCAGCCATTGTTCGGATGATTATTTATGGCTTCCATTTGTGACCTGTGTGTATGTCGAAGATGTTGGCGATACGGGGGTGCTCGATGAACTCATCAGTTTTCTGGAAGGGCCTGCGGTTAGACCTGAAGAAGAATCGTATTATGATATGCCGAGAGTCTCCGTTCACTCCGGTACACTTTACGAGCATTGTGTTTTAAGCGTTAAACGAGCGTTAATTCTGGGAATTCACGGCCTTCCTCTTATGGGCAGCGGCGACTGGAATGATGGGATGAATATGGTTGGGCATGAAGGTAAAGGCGAAAGTGTCTGGCTGGCTTTTTTTCTGTATGATGTCCTTAAATCCATGGCAGCTTTGGCCGCTCGGCATGATGATCAGGCCTTTTCAAAATTCTGTATTAAGGAGAGCGGAAAACTTGCTGCGAATATTGAAAAACATGCCTGGGATGGTCAGTGGTATCGCCGGGCATATTTTGACAATGGGAATCTATTGGGTTCTGCTTCGAACAGTGAATGCCGGATTGATTCGATACCTCAATCATGGGCAGTTATTTCAGGTGCGGCTGAGAAGCAACGGGCACGAACAGCCATGGAACAGGTCGATCGGCAACTTGTCGACAGGAACCACGCAATCGTGAAATTATTTGCCCCGCCTTTTGATCAGTCTCTCCCGAGCCCGGGATATATACAGGGCTATGTTCCCGGGGTGAGGGAAAACGGCGGACAGTACACCCATGCCGCTGCTTGGGCGGTAATCGCATTTGCTATGCTAAAGGATAAGAGCCGAGCGTGGGAACTTCTTGGTATGATTAACCCGGTGAAGCATTCGGATACTCCTGAAAAGTG
>JADFCT010000482.1 GCA_017161665.1 Candidatus Sumerlaeota bacterium | reverse complement strand
TCAGCATGACATGGACTGACGCAACCTGTTTTTGAGGATTTGACGCTCGGCCATTCGCCGCGGCGTCCACTGCGGCGCCGGCTCACTCTTCCCGCAGGATGGAGGCCGGATCCTGTCCCAGCGCCCGCAGCGCCGGCGGCCAACAGGCTGTCATGGTCACGACCGGCGCCAGCAGGAACAGACCGATCCAATAGTCCCATTGAAACAACCCGTTCATTTCGGCTGGGGCCAGGGACCGCCCCCAAGCGGCATTCAGCGTCACGAGATAGCCGAGACCCATTCCAATCCCGGCGCCCAGAAGACCAATCAGCGCGGCGCGCGTGAGCACCAGCGTCAACACCCCACCTCCCCCCAGGCCCAACGCCCGAAGAATGCCGATTTCGTTCCGACGCTCCCTCACATTAATCCAAGCCAGCAGGGCGACCCAGAAAGCCGCGCCCAACAAGATGGCCGGAATGAGCCAAGCCACCAACCCCGCAAGGCTCAGCCGGATTTCGGACCGCCGATGTTCTTCATCCTCAAGAGCCTTGATGGCCGTCACACGCGCGCGCGCGCGGGCTTCCGCGCGCGTGACGACGGAACCGGCGAATTCAACAACCGTCGTTCCTGGCAGCGTTTGGGCTATTTCGGCACGAATGAGGGCCAACTCATTTCCAGCGCACAAACACTTCAGAGCGAAAATGCCATTAATTCGTCCGGGTTTATCCAAAATCGCCTGCGCTGCCGGTAAATCCACCCACATGGAAATATCGTCTTTCGTCCCCCGCTCAGCGTTGCACTGCGATACGCGGAACTCCCGTCCCATGAAGCGAATGGTATCGCCGACTTCCAGTCCCAAGCCGTCCCACAATTCAAAGCCCAGCGCCGCATCCCCCGGCTCGACGGCCAATAGAATCGGCTCCAACGGACTGCGATGGGCCAAGGGGACTTCACCGCGCGCGCCAATCAGGATAACGGATCGCCCCCCCTGTTCGGGCCAGCGCACTTTGCGCTCCAGGGTCGGGGCCAGATGGCGAACGGTCATAATTCCAGAGTTGGCCAGTTTTGTCACATTTTCCTCGGGCATGTCCAAGGCCGCATACCCCTCGGCATAGTAGTCGCCCAGTTTTTGCCCCTCGGGCAAGATCAAAAGATTGAAGCCCAGTTTTTTCATAATCTTGCGATAATCGTCTTCCATCACGCGCATCTCTTCTTCGATACGCGCCCGCTGCTTGTCCAGCAATTGTTCTGTTTCCCGATCATACGCGCCCAAAATGCCATGGGCGGCGCCGACCACCGTCACCGCGGCGGCCACCGCCGCCACAGCCAGACCAAAGCCCAGTCGTCGCATTCGGATTTCTCGAAAAATCAAACGCCAGATCGTCACGAGTCGGAACCTCCCTGAAAACGCGTCACCATAAAGGATGTCAGCAAGATAATAGCCATAAACAGCCCCCCGACGATCAAAAGATTCCGCGGCAGGTTGGACGCGGCGCCTCCCCCACCTTCCGGGACGAAGCCGTCCGCCCGTGACGGCGAAGGCGAAGGCCCCACCGAAGCATCGCTCTCCGTGATGACAACTGGAGGGGTAGTCAGGCTATCCACCGCTGCCCCAATGCCCGTCAACGGCATGACCCAGCCCGCATTCGGCTCCGGCGAATTCAATCCTCGGCTCCAATCGGCGGCCATCAATAAATCCACGCCCGGATTGAGATCTTTGACCTGACACGAACACGGTCCAATCAAAAAAGAACATGCGTCCCGCACCGTATCGGCATTAATCCCTGCGCCGACCAGCGCATAGAGACCGCGCCCCTGCCCAAAGACCGGGAAAGCCATCGGCTCCAACCCAAGTTCCAGCAGATCAGATTCGATGCGCAACAGATTTTCGACCAGAAAAGATTCTTGAGGATCCTCTCGCCGAACCCGCAAGATCGAAAAATCCAGCCGTAGCGCCAAATCGCGGGACGCCATGGGAAACAGGTTGTCCATGAACTCCCCTTCCTGCTGTTCGGGCAGGGTCAGTTGCTCTTCCATGCGCTTGAGTTCTTTTTCCAGCGTCGCCAGAGCCGGTTCATCCTTCCCCTTGTCCCCGCTTTCCAGAAAAAGAAAGACGGTTGTCTGCCCGGCCAACAGTTGTTCGGCAAGGGTCTGGCGAATGGGTGAGTCGACAATGCGTCGCGCGGTCTCCTCGGTCAACGGCCCCTCATAAACAGGTCCCCTGGCGCGCAGAGTCCCAGGGAGAAAGACTCGAATCGCCCCGGGGCCATCCGGCGCGCCCGGCTGAAGGGTATAGTTGGCTGGCGGATCGTTTTCAATACCATGATCTTCCAGATAGGCGATTGCCTGCCGGGCCGCTTCAGCCGGTGTTTCCGGCATTTCAACA
>JADFCT010000047.1 GCA_017161665.1 Candidatus Sumerlaeota bacterium | reverse complement strand
GAAGAGATTCAGCAGAACACACAGGGCCAGCGTCACGCCCCAGGTGAGGCCCGCCGCCCAATTGATGGCGATCCGCGCCTTCTCGGCATAGAACTCCTGCATCCCGAATTTTTCCATGAAGTAATGATCCATGAAGATCACGGCGCCCATGGGCATCAGAATCAGACCATATAACGCCACAAAGTTGAGCAGATTCATCACGAGCGCCGGGAAGATGGCGCCCGTCGTGGCGATGAGGCCGGCGGCGATGGTGACTTTGAACCGTGACCAGCTCGGCTTGAGGCTCTGGAAAGCCAGCCCCGCGCGATAAATCGTCGGATTGGCCGTGGTCCAGCCGGCGATCAACACACAGATGACACCCGTAAAACCGGCGATATTCCACGCCATGGGACCGGGCGCCACGTCGGTATTGCCCGGATTGTCCTGGAGGTGAATCGCATAGAGCAGGCCCGCGGAAATCCAGGCCATATAATGGCCCAGATACATCCCCGCGCCGGAGGCCAGACCATAGCGGGCCTTTTTCGCGAAACGGAAGACCGACAGGTCCGACATGCCGATGTGCATGGCCATGTTACAGAACCACGAAAAGAAGATAATGTGCCAGATCGTCCACTGGGTCTTCCCTTCCGCCGGGACGCCATTCCAGACTTTTTCCTTGGCGACGTCATAAAAATCCCCAAGCGACGTAATCCCCAGTTGGGGCAGCGCCGCAATCCCACAGGCCAGAAAGACCAGCACCATCCACGGCGCCGCGATGTTGGCGAAATAAGAAACCATGTCATACCCGAAGGCCGCGATAACGGAAATAAAAGCCCCCACGGCGATAACGGCGATCACCCAGCCCACGCTGTTCGGCAGCCAGTCATTCAATCCCGGCATGGTCATGTCGAAGGGAATCCCCACGGCCGTGGCGGATACCGAAATCATGGCGCCGGCCAGGAAGCAGAACAACACGCCATTGGCGATGTTATAGACATCCACGAGTTTGGGGCCGCAGATTTTTTCCAGTTGGTAGTAAAGGGTCAGGCGTTTCTTGACCGCAATGGGCGCGCATAGAAGCGTCCAGCTCATCATGGCCAGGAAATTTCCGATCAGCAATCCCACCAGGATATCGAAGGCGCCGACGCCCTGGGCGACAAACATCGGGCCGATCACGAACTCCGTCCCGGCGGCGTGCTCGCCGGCATACATGCCAATAAAGCTCCGCCAGCCTTTGGTCTTGTGTTCGGGCACCGGCTCACGCTCGAACTCGCCGCTGCTCAAGGCGGCGGCGGCCGTTGTTTCTTCGTTCATGGACAGACTCCTTTTTATGAAAAAGCGCAAATCAATCCGCAACAGGGCGTCGCAGAAGCCCTCGCGCCGACTCCGCCTCACAGCGGTCGCGCGATACGATACCAGCCAGTCTAAATCGTATTCAATCGTCTGTCCAGCAATTTATATGGCTTCGACGTTGGAGGAGTGGAAAGGAGGAAAATGAGATTGACGGACGGAAGGTTTTCATTATAAACCTATCCGGTATTTTTGTGGAGGTTTTGGGCGAACACTTTTACCGGGTTCATTTAATGAGGGGGTCTGGATGATGCGACGCGAGCAAGCTCGACTGCTGATGGTGGGGTGTATCGGTTTGGCGGCCCTTCTGCGACTCATGTGCCTGGGGACGAATCCCCCCGCATTGTTTCGCGATGAGGCGGAAAAAGGATATACGGCCTGGTCGCTGGCCCGGACGGGGGGCTATACGGAACTGGATTTTACGGTCACGCCACCGCGTCCCGTTTTTCATCACTTCCCCCTGTTCATCCAAACGCCTGGCTCCCTGACGTCGGCTATCTATCATTATGCGGACGCGCCGTTTGTCGGCCTCTTGGGTTTGTCGGAATGGACGATTCGCCTGCCCGCGGCGTTGGCGGGCATCGCCACGGTCTGGCTATGCTATCTACTGGCCCTGGCGTTGTGTGAAGACCGCCGGATCGCTGTTCTGGCCGCCGCGTTGCTGGCCGTTTCGCCTTGGCATGTTCTCTTCAGCCGCTGGGCAGCCCAGGGCATTTTTGTCCCCTTGTTCCTGACGGCGGGATTCTGGTTGTTGTGGCATCGCGGCCGGCGGCAGCGGGAGCGGCATCTTTGGCGCGAATGGCTTCCCGGGGCTTTATTGCTGGCCCTGGCCGCCTATGCCTATGCGCCGGCCCGGCTGACCGTTCCGCTGTTGGCCCTGGTCTGGGCGGCTTGTCGATGGGGGGATTTAAAACGCTTTCGGCAACCGGCCGCGGCGGCGGGGGGGCTTTTCGGAATCCTTGCTCTGGCGTTAATCGTTTTCCAACTCACCACCGGCTCCGAACGGCTGGGATATGTGACAGTCGCCGAAGGCGGCGGCCTGGGGCGTTGGGCGCTTACGATTCTGAGGAACTATTTCAGCCATTTCACGCCGGCCTATTTGTTCATGGATGGCGATCAGCAACTCCGCCATTCCCTGCCCGGTTTCGGCATAATGCTCCACATCGAAATGCCATTTTTCCTGGCCGGGGTGTTGCTGGCCCTGGTTCGTCGCCGGTCCCGCGATTGGTTTCTGATCGCCTGGCTCCTGATTGCGCCCCTGCCCGCGGCGTTGACCCGTGACTGTCCCCATGCCCTGCGGTCCATCGCCGGATTGCCCGCGCCATCACTTCTGTCGGCGATAGGATTTTTCTGGTTGTGGGACTCTTTTGTTCGGCGGGAACGCCGTTTTGCCGAGACCATTGGCAAACGGCTGACACCGGTCCGGATTCGACGGGCCGGCCAGGCCGTGGCGGCGGTGGCGGCGCTGAATATCGTTGCGCTGCTCTATGCGATGTTCTTCTCGTATCCCACCCTCAGCGCGCCCGACTGGCAATATGGCGTTCGCGAAGCCTTCGCCTTGATCGACGCCCGGACAGCGCCAGACGATCCGGACACCCCGCCGCCGGCCATTTATATGTCGGCCGGAATCCTGTTCGCTCATTATCTGGCCCTGACCTATCGCCAAACGCCTCCCGAAATGTTTCGTGAACACGGCCTGGACGCCCTCAAGCCTGTCCAATTCATGGTCAGTCCCCAGGCCCTGCCAACCTACTATCGCGCGGCGCCCTCCGGCGCCTGGTTTATCCTGACCCCCATTGATTTGGGCTATCTTCCCGTCATGGCGGTCACGGAGGCGGAGATACGTTATCCCGGCCTCGATGAAGGCGCGGGCATTGAGAGCGTGGCCTGCATCCTGGCCCGGAAGCCGTGATGGGGCGGACGTTCAAACCACGCTTGCCCGGGACGGCGCCCGTATGCCATAAAAAATCAATCTGACATTTGGCTGACGGAATGCGCGAACGGGCGCGGGCGCAGGGACAGCGTCCCCCGTTACCGTTCTCGCGTGTTTGCGATGCGATTCTTAAATCTATTTCAAATTCCAGGGACGACCCATGTGGGAAGCCATTCGTGATAACCAGCGCCGTTCGTTGATATTGCTTTTGAGCCTGGCGGCGCTGATGGTGGCCCTTGGCGCGGCCATTGGCGTCTCCTATGACAGTTACGAATGGACCGCCGCGACCGGCGAAGGGCCTCGTTCCGCCATTGAGGACTTCCCCTGGCGCGGGACGTTGTTCGGCTCCGTGGCCGCCGTTCTGCTCTGGGCCATTCTTTATTTCACGGCCATGGCCGGTGGACGCGACATACTCCTCTCAACCACCGGCGCCTTCCCCGTGCGTAAAGAGATGTATCCGCGCCTGATTCATATCGTGGAGGAAATGTCCATCGCGTCTGGCATGGCCAAACCGCCCGATGTCTATGTTATCGACAACGACGCTCCCAACGCCTTCGCCATGGGGGTCGATCCCAATCGCTCAGCCGTCGCCGTGACGACGGGACTATTGCGACGATTGACCCGCGACGAATTGCAGGGCGTGATCGCCCACGAGATCGGCCACATCGTCAATCGCGATTCACGGTTTATGACCCAGGCGGCCATCATGGTCGGGGCCATTACCATTTTATCCGACGCCCTGATGCGGTCGTTTTTTTTTCGTGGCCGCCGCAGCCCCCGCTCCGGCGGCGGCAGCCCGGCGGGACAGCTCGTCGCGCTGGCCCTGATTATTCTTCTGGCCCTTCTGGCCCCCCTGGCCGCGCGACTGATTTATTTCGCCTGTTCCCGGCGGCGCGAATACCTGGCGGACGCCATGGCGGCGCGCTTTACCCGCTATCCCCCCGGCCTGGCTTCGGCGCTCGAAAAGATCGCCGGGGGCCATGGGGACACCCAAGCCGTCAATCGCGTCGTGGCGCCCATGTATATCGTCAATCCGCTCGATAGCCGCGCGGCCACGGGGCTGTTTTCCACCCATCCGCCCCTTGAGCATCGCGTCCATATTTTGCGGACCATGGGCGGGTTCGCCAACTACACCGCTTATCAAAAAGCCTTTCGCGAGGTCACCCACGCCGCCGGCGGCCCCATCGGCGCCCAATCACTGGGCCAAGACCAACGCATCCCGGTCCGCGAGCCACAGACCGAACCCGCAGAAGACCGTCAGCGCGCCATCCGCCGTTCCCGTGACGTGACCAACCTGATGGATCGCGTCGCCAACTTCATCTTAATCCCCTGCGCCTGCGGGATGACGATCAAACTGCCGCCCGATTCCAAACGCGAAAGCATCGAATGTCCCCGTTGCGCCCGCCACCACACGGCGCCCGTCGCCGAAGCCGCTGTCGCCACGTCCATTGCCCTCGAGGCCGCTCGGGGGGCGCAGGACGGTCAGAAGAAGCCCGATTTCTCAAAACGCCCCCTTGGCGGCCTCTTCGGCGCCCTCGGCGACGCCCACAAAAACGACAAATCCACCAACACCTTGACGTATCAACGCAAAACCAATGGATGGGAAGCCTTCAAATGCCCTTGTGGCGCCACCATCCAGATCAGCGCCTCTTTCTCCGCCCCCCGAATCAACTGCCCCAAATGCCGCGCCACCATCGAAGTCGAGCCCCATGGGATCGCATGACAAGGCGGACGGAAAAGAAATCGCCGCTTGACCAGCATCATCGATTTCCGATCCATTCGACTGCCCGGAGAGCGTAACCACTGAAATTCGATGACTGGGCAAATGAGATCGGATATCGCTTCCCTGAAGACATCGCCCCAAGCGACCTGAAGGCCCGGCACGCCGAAGCGAACCCGGGCGAATGGGATCGCCAACGCCAAACCGCCCAGGTTCGTCGTCAAGCCAGAGGATCGAGCGGCGAATTGGATAACAGTAGAAGATATTGCTTGATTTCGGTGTTGACTTGACCAAAGATAAAAACCGGCCAGTGAAACGGTTACGGAAACTTTGCGAGAAATCCGCTTAGGCATAACCGGTCGAGATTTCGACGAAATGATCGAAGCGAGTAGGGGGACCCAAACTCCTCCTCCCACTCCACAAAATATTTCAGAGATTTTGCCCCATGCCTGAAAAAAACAAAGCCCAGGCGCATTTGTCAGATTCTCGCTGAACCAGAACAGACACGAATCTTATCTGTTGGATGCCGACACCCAAACTGACGTCCGTATCCATCCAAGCAGTCACCCTGCCTGCCTGCCCACATAGACCAAGAAAAGGAGAACAAACATGCCTAGAAAGATGAATGATCAAGAATTTGTAATTCATTTTCTGGACAATTTATTCGCGGGCAACGGCGAACTCCCTGTCTCAGTGCGACTTTGGGATGGGACCTTTTGGCGAGACAAACGCGATTGTCCCGTCACCTTGGAGCTCAAGCATCCCGGCGCATTGAACGCCATGTTCCGAGCGGGCACCGAACTGGCTTTGGCAGAGGCATATCTTTATGACGATTACGACATTGTTGGCGACATTGAGGCTGTGTTCTCGTTGAATGACGCGCTGACCGCCGCCACGGCCGGGTGGAGCAAGAAACTGTGGGCGGCCTCCCTGATCCGGCAATTGCCGCACACAACGAATAACACACCGACGGGTCACAGGGCAGCCAGTTTGGCTGGCGCTCAGCATTCCATTGAGCGTGACCGGCAGGCGGTAACCTATCACTATGATGTTTCCAATGACTTCTTCCATCTTTGGCTGGACCGAAATATGGTCTATTCGTGTGGATATTTCCAGGAGCCTGACGAGCAACTCGATGCGGCCCAGGAGCGAAAACTCGATTATATTTGTCGAAAACTACATCTTAGAAAGGGACAACGCCTTTTGGACATTGGTTGCGGGTGGGGCAGTTTGGTGATGCATGCAGCGCGCCATTATGGCGTTGACGCAACCGGCGTCACCCTGAGCCAGCCCCAGGCCGACCTCGCGAACCAGCGCATCGCCGACGCGGGACTCACTCACAGGGCGCGTGTCGAGGTGCTTGACTACCGTCAGGCTGCCGTGACCGATGGTCCCGTTTACGACGCAATCTCCAGCGTGGGGATGTTCGAGCACGTGGGCGCGGCGAAACTCTCGGAATATTTCTCCCACGTGCAGCGAATGCTGCGACCCGGCGGAGCCTTTTTGAATCATGGCATTGCCACCAGGGCTAATAAACCGCGGACTCATGGCCCGAAATTCATTGAGGTTTACGTCTTTCCCGACAGCGAATTGACGCCCATCAACCAAACATTGCAGGCCGCCGAGGAGGCCGGGTTCGAGGTGCGGGACGTCGAGAGTCTTCGGGAGCACTACGCGTTGACCTTGCGGCATTGGGTGCGACGCCTGGAGGCGCATCACGAGCAGGCGCTGAAGTATGTCGACGAACCCACTTACCGGATATGGCGTCTGTACATGGCCGGCTCGGCGCATGGCTTTTCGACAGGGCGGCTCAACATCTACCAGTCGTTATTTGCCAAACCCGATGAAAAAGGCGTAAGTGGAATGCCATTGACTCGTAAGGATTGGTATGTCTTCGAGAAAAAGGAAGCATAAGATTTGATGCAGCGAGGTCACGATTCCGCACGCTCAGAAAAAGATTTCGAACCGTTAACGCAACAATGTTCTAGCAATAGCGGAGTACAACTCGAAGGGGAATATGGTTTTCTGGTTCAGCGTGAATCATCCGTCGTCCCGTCAGAAAGGAATCAATCGATTCAGGCGCACTTCTTCGGCTTGAACAGGCTGGTCTTTCTGCAGGTTGAGGAGGGCCACGGTGGGGCCTTTTCCCCCTCGAGGATCGAAGATGGCGCCGGGATTCAGCGCCAGGATACCAGCAAACCATTCCTGGGCGAACACATGGGTGTGGCCATAACAAATGATGCGGGGAGCGAAGGGCTGGAATAAATCCACCAGCCCCTGCCGGTTGGTATAAATACCCGGCGCCTGATGTCCATGGGCGATGGCGATCGTCGCCCCTTCGATTTCTACGACCCGCATGTCGGGGGCCCGATCGTCGGCGAGGGGATAGTCCGTATTCCCCTGAACGGCCGTGACGGGGGCAATGGTCTCCAGGTCATCCAGAATCCCTTCATCCCCGAAATCCCCACAATGAATAATCCGCTCGACGCCTGCAAAGGCTTCGAACACGGCCCCCGGCAATCGTCCATGTGTATCAGAAATCACGCCAATTTTCATGGTTCAGGCCTCACCGTTTTATTTCAGTTGACGATTTGAATGACGCCGTCGCCTGGGCTGCAGGATGGCTGTCGGCGCCGGTCTTGCTTGTTATAGAATCCAGGTTGTTTCCCGCCAGATAATTCTGCGCCACCATCTACCGGGGATTCACCTGTTCGAGGGCCTTGGGGCCTTGTCCCTGACCGATCATCTTCGAACAGTCCGGGGCGAGTGTTGGAACGACTCAATCACTCAAAAATGGATGCCACACAAATTGGAATACGCTGCCGCCGGTCAGCCGAACCGGCTTGAGGGACCACGCCTCGCCGACGATCGTGGGTTCGGAAAAGGCGTCGGGCACACGGTTTCGTCCCAGCGTTGAGATGTGCCGAACCCGGCTGGCGCCTCGGGCGGCAGAAAAAGTGCCATACACCCCCAAATCCCCATGGACACGTTCAATGTCCCCCCCCCATTCGTATTGACACACCTGACGCGCGGGCGTGCTGAAGTCCACAGGCTCATCCGGAGAGCCCATGAATCCCCCCACATATTCCCGCCGCGCCTCGGCCCGGATTTTATAGGAGGACATTTTGGCCCGCACGACGCCGATTCGGCGCTCGGATGTGAGGTCTTCCACCATCATGTTCCCACCACGCGCTTCGAGCCGCTCCATCGCGCCGATCGTTTCGAGGGTTGCAATCCGGATATGGCCCGGGAAGTAGCTGTCATAGGTTTTCCGGAAATTACTTGCGGCGCGCAATTCCATTGGCAAGGCGCGCCCGCGCGCGGTGATGGACCGAACCACTCCCGCCTCAATGGAATCCGCCTCAATGGCGGCCCCATTGACTCGAATACGCGACCGCGCCTTCTCAACGGTTTGGATCTCGCTTTCGGGGCGGATGCCGCCGTAGCTATAGAAGGTGTCGCCATAGAATCGCCGGCGCGTTGTATCGATCACCAGGTTCAGATGCCGCGCCACGATCAGTTCGCCCAACCCGACACCCTTAAGCCGAATCTGTGTTGTCTTTGACGGCGGGCCTTTGTCTTCGTCGTATTCGTCGATCCAGTAATCCTCAATCATCGTCTGTCGGCGATTGTTGAGCCACTCCTCGGAGTCGTCATAATAATCACGAGGATTGCCGGCCAGATGATGGGATAAAAACTGCCAGGTGGAATTGGGCGAGTCCGTCATCGCCACCCGCGCCAGCCGGCTCCCGCCGATGGAGTCAATGGTCACATTTTTGGCTGTGACACGGCTCAGCCGGCCGTCCACTTCCAGAAACTCAATGGGCGCTTCAGTATAAAATTTAACCAGATGCCCTCCCACCACAACGGACGGAATGGTCTCCCCTTTGGGGACACCCTTCCGTCGTTTGATTTTGAGCGTGTCGTCTTTGCCGCCATCCAGGATCAGAATTCCCCATTCATCGATGAATAGATCCCCGGGATCGGAACTCTTGTAGGTGATGGTGTAGTCCGGCGTGGAGGCGATCCGAATCCGTTTGCCCTTGGGGCGAATTCGTCGATCGGGCTGCCAGCCCTGCGCATCGATCATGGCCCAGGCCTCACAAGCATAGCGACGGACAAACTCTCCGCTGAGCCAGCCCATTCCCGCCTCGCCCCATTCCGTTCCCCAGGAATTAACAAACTGAAAGGCCCCGGTGATGGGATCGTATCCGATGACAAACAGCGCCTGGAACCCCAGGACCGATTCCCTCCGGGGATCGACCATATATTCGCCGCCGTCATAGAGCAGGAACGATTCGAAGACCGGCACGCCGAGGACAAAGCCCTCACCGCGGGTGGTCAGCCATTCGCCCAGTTGATCGACCGGATTATCCCAATCGCCGATATATTCGCCAATGCCATTGATCACGCCATAGTGGCGGAAGAAAGCCTGGTATTCGAGGATACGGAAGGGCGAAGAGGCCTCGATGGCGAAGTCATCTGTTTCCGTATCGCTGGTGGGGAAATCCTCCAGCGAGCAAATCCCCGTTCCCTTGAGCAATTCCATGGAGAACTGCATGTATCCACCGCCGCCATTGCGGAGGAGAAAATGGGGGCTGCGTAAACGGAAGGGGCGCGTCAGATCTTCGGCGGTCCAGTGTCGCTGGGCGGCTTCCAGGGCGGTCATATAGTAGTAGCCCACCGCATACCCGACGCCGGGGCCATAGTCGGACAACCCGAATTTGGCATAGCCGTCGGCGGCCTGATCGGCCACCGGGGGCAGGACAATGGCGCGTTGGGACTGGGGTAAGACTCGACCGAAGGCATAGGCGCGTCCGGCGCCGAAGCGCCCTTTTTCAATGCCTTCTCCCGGCGCGCCCACAATCGGATCGCCCCAGGGATCGTTGTTGTGATCATAGGAACCGGCCACGGCGAAACCGAACCCGCCGCCCGGCTCCTGTTTGGGAGAGAAAAGGGTCCAGATCTTCTGGCCCGTCCTGCCATCAAAGACGTAGGCGGCGCCGTCTCGTTTCAGCGTGGCGCTCGTGCTTTCGCCCATGGCCCCGACCAGGATTTCATCGACCCCATCATGGGTCATGTCCCGCACACCAGCCACGGAACAACCAAAGGCGCCGCCGTCCTGACTGCGCGGCGACGACAGAGCCCATTGCAAGGCGCCATCCCCTTTGCCGTCAAAGAGATAGGCCCTGCCCTGTCCATTGCCCTCGGATGAGGCGCCCACCAGCAGATTGCTGACCGGTTCGATGAGGACCGGCTCGTCCCAGGGCTGATCGCTGGAACTGGCGTTGCGCGTCAAGCCTGTCACGTTGCCGAGGGAGATGCCAAAGAATCCGTTGTCTTCTGGATTGGGCGATTGATACGAGCGAATCATGGCCCCGGTGGCGCCGCTGAAAACATAAACCATGCCCGCATTTTCCAGGCCGGCGTAGGGAGATTCCCCCGTGGCCGCAACCGCCACATCCCCCCGTCCGTCGCCATCCACATCGGCCAGGCCCGTGACGGCCGAGCCGAAGGCTCCGTTTGTCACCGGGTAGGGCGACTGAAGGACCCGTAGCAGTTGACCGGAGCGGCCATCAAAGAGATAGGCCATTCCCGCCGACTCCAGGGCCGGATCGGGCGCCTCGCCCATGGCCCCGACGATCAAATCGTTGAGGCCATCGCCGCTGAGATCGGGAACGGCCGCCACGGACCAGCCGAAGTATCCGGCGTACTGCTCGTTCGGCGAGACAAGTTCATAGATCAATTCGGCCGGCGACAATTTTTTTTGGTTTCCCGCGGCGCTTCGCCCCAAACCATCCCCGTCGTCCTCATCGTCTTCTTTGATCAGACCGGATCCGCCGCTGAACACATAGACCCGACCGGACATGAAGGGGCTGTCGCCGGGATCTTCGCCATAGGCGCCTACGGCAATATCGCCGCGGCCATCATAATCGATGTCGTCCAAACCGGCCACGGACCAGCCGAAGCGCCCCTGAAATTGTTCATTGGGCGATTGAATCGACCGGATGCGCCGCGTGCGATAGCCGTCGAACACATAGACCACACCGGCCTTTTGCGGGCCGCGGTCCGGCGTCTCATCGGAACCGACAATGACATCGTGAATCCCGTCGCCCTCCACATCCGGCACGGCCGCCACGGCCCGGCCGAAGGCGCCTTCGCTTTGTGGCTGACGGGAAGCGAACACCTTGGCCGCCTCCGTCCAAGGCGTAACTCCCAAGGCGAACCATACCGCCCAAGCTGCCCAAACAGGGATTTTCATCGAAGATCCCGCTCCTTGCCTCATCTGCTTCGTCTCATGATGGATCCTTGCCGGTTTCACCCGGCTTCCGAAGGCGACGTTCAAACAAAACCATTGGATTTGCATCCACAGCCGGCGCGCCTCGGGTCCACTTTTTCAAAATCCGATACTGGCGCCGGAAACGCGGGTCCGCCAACAGCGCCGCGTCCATCCCCCCGTCATAATAGGCCCGGAGGGGGTCCAGAGAGCGACACTGCATGAACACGAACCGCGGAGAGCGATCAAAGACATAATCCACGTCGACCTTGTAATGCAATGCCCCGGGTTGCCGGGCAATATGCCGATCAATCAATCCGCCCAAATCCAGAAAGGGCAAACCGGAATAATAGGGAACAATGCCCGCCTCTCCGGCCGCCAGAAGATTATTGCCATCGGCCGACGAATGATCCTGCTGATAACGCTTCAGCCACCGGCCCACCTCAATATATTGCTGGTGCAGGGCGCCGGCTCGATACAAGGCCATGATCGGCCTGGCTTCGACTCGTTCCTGCGCCGCCATCCCCGCCCACGAACCAAGGACCAAGACAATCAACACCCCCCAACGGGGCCCCGCGCCCATCCCCCACGCCTTCGCCGATTCCCTCCAGACACTGCCACCCCACGCCACAACGATCGCCGTCATCGGAACGGCTGGCGCAATGAATCGCCCCATGGGCATCCAGTCCCCTCCGGCCCAGAGGGCGAACCATGCCGTGGCGCCCCCATAGCCGGCGGACAGAATCACCAGTGCCGGCGCCCGCCGCCAGGTCGCCGCCGTCGCCCCCACCGCAAACACGACCAGCGCCGAACCCCACAACCAACCGGCGGACCACAGATACCGTCCGCCCGTCATCAGTCGTTCCGTCAGCGGATGCGTCGCCTTCGCGTAATACGTGTTCGGCAGCCAGTCACCATAATACCATCGCCGCCAGACGAGGACCATGCCCCACAGGAGACAGAAGGCGGCGATGCGCGTGATCAGGCGACCACGAGATTCCCGACTCCGTCCGACGGCGAGCAACAGGACTTTGCCGATAAGGACGACGCCAAAACACAGGACGCCTTCGGGCCGGCTCATGGCCGTCAGGGCCAGCCATCCGGCAGAGCCGAGCAGCAACCCGCCGCGCCCTTCCGTTTCCCGAGCCGCGGCCCACAGCCCCAGGAGGCTCAGGCCGGCGTAAAAGGGTGTTTCCAGTCCACCCACGGCCCAAAACGCCAGGGGCCCGCTCAACGCCAGGGTGATCAGCCCCAGCGCGCCATCGGTCCAATGGATTCGGCCCTTTTCGCCCTGAGCGCCTTGCGCCAGAGTGACCAACATCCTCCATACACCCCAGACGCAAGCCAACGCGCACACCAGTCCAAAGGCTCCCGCAAAGGCCGGCAGGTCCAACCCCGCCTTCGCCGCCGCCGCCAGAATCAGCGTGTAGGTGAAATTCGAATAGCCCTCCACCCGTTCACCGACGTTAAAGACCAGTCCGTGTCCGCGCGCCAGATTCTCCGCGTATCGGTACGATATGTATGGGTCGTCCAGCGACCATCCATCATAATACTCGGCATGGCTCCAGGCGATCAACCCGACGGCCAGGCCCAGGCTCCACCAGGCGAGGCGATCCCACAGACTCCAGGAATGGTTGGACTCCCTCATTGCCGACTCCGTGAAAAGATCTGCGCAAAAAACCGTGAGGCGGGGCGGACATACACGGAAACCGCGCGGACGCGCTCGCCTCATCGTGTAAATCCGCCCCGCCTCACGGTCTCTGTCAATGCTAGAACTGCATACGGTTATTCAGCGATTTCGTCGCGGGCGTCTCGCCGGGCGCGTAAATCTTCACGCTGGAGTTTGAAGACCGCGTGGATGACGCGTTCGCGGTCCGCCTCCCGAATATGAGTGATCTCCAGTCCCGCCTCAAATTGAGGCGGATCGTCTTTCAGGATCTCCGGCACATGACGGAGATCCGTCTTTTGACACCATCGCACCTGCGCCAGGCAATGGGCAAGGGTCAGCGGCGTACTGGACAATTCAATGGAGACGCGATAGTCATCCTTTTCCCGCAACATGTCGTCACAAAACAGGCTGAATCCGCCGCCGCTCAGGTTAAACATGGAATAGCGTTTCACCAGCCGCTCGGACACCGACCGGCCTTCGGCATATTCTGTCAGACGATCCACCTTGCGCCGCACGTCATCGATCATCCCGACGATCTGTCCCAGCAGGTCCAGGATATGCGCGGAAACAGGATCAATTTCTCCCGTGACGGACAAGCCGGACGCGTCCGTCGTTCCGGAGAAGATCTCCGTGACAGCCGATTCTTTAGCCTCTTTGGTTGCCAACAGTTCCATGGAACAAAAGACCATGCCGTTGGCGCGCAGATGATTGCGGAGGCTTGCTTCATGACGATCGGTCACGATCCGTTTCTCCTTCCCCTTTGTCGCCGGGCTCTTCAGGCGCCGGCGCTCTCACCCTTCAACGCGGCTTCCACGGCGGCGAGAATATCTTTTCGCCCGAACGGTTTGGCCAGCGTGGTCATGGCGCCGAGTTTTTCCGCCGCCGGCAAAAAGTTTAAGACACCATCCCGACCGCCCCCCGACATGGCGATGATGCGCACGTCCGGATACTTGCTTTTCATCTCCATGATGGTTTCCAGCCCTTCTTTGTTGGGCATCAGCAAATCCGTAATCACGACATCCACCGTGTTGTCTTCGTACACGCG
>JADFCT010000481.1 GCA_017161665.1 Candidatus Sumerlaeota bacterium | reverse complement strand
AGATCACCATGTCGACGCGGAGCCCTTTCATACGCCAATATGCATGCGCCTGTATCATTTGCACGATAAGATTGATATTACCCTGATTTTCGATGCGGACAAGAATGATGGGAATATCTCCGGAAATACTGTACCCCCAAAGATTTGGTTGGCTCCTGCTATTCTGTCGCAAGATACTCGCGTTCGCTCTCCATGCAGGGTTTGCATACACAATAGCACTCGAAAGTCGGCCGTAAAGCTGTGCCGCGTCTTCCGTGACATTGATCTGTTGTAACGCGACCTGCCCGTTGGTCCAAGCCAGATTAAAGATGCGATCAGCCAGATTCCGGTCTCTATATTTTTCCATGAGCGGCTGCGCGTCTTCCCGGCTCGGGCATATTGCCGTCAAATAATCAACCACGACAGACTCTTCTGGAGCCAGTTCGATCTGATTCCGTATCGCGACGATCGGATCAAGGACAGATCCCTCACTGTCCGAAAGCCTGCCAATTTCTTCCATGGCCACGGGGTTAGCCACGGTGCGCCTTCGCCCGAGGAACTTGGCGCGATCCGTTTCATAGGAAGTACCCGCCACAACTCCCCCGTGAACCGCCATAAGATGTAACATGCATGGAAACTTTTCTGATTCCGAACGAGGCCGGCGATGACACAGTATCGCTTGATGCGACCTCATGATCTCAGTCTGAACAAACAGATTGCTGAACGACCGATGCGCCTGATCGCTTGCAGGATCATTGAGGACGACCTCCGCGTAACTCGTCACTTCGATCACACGCTTGTGACGCGACTGATTGGTGATCGTCACCCGGCGTAATTCGCTGTCGTCTTCCGGCGAGACCACGATCTTCGTATGCGTCGTGATGTGATGATCGCGCCGCTTGAATTCAACTGAAGCCTGGGAAAACAACGCTTCATAATCTTTCCCCATCCTTTGGGTCGGTTGATATGCCGCTGACCAATACTCGCCGGACCTGACATCCCGAAGATAAATAAATGTTCCGTCGTGGTCCAGAGCGGAATCCTCGCTCCATCGTGTCACGGCAAATTTCCGACAGCGACTATAACCGCCGCCGGCGTTGGTGACCATCACATGATAGTTTCCATTGGACAAGGTATGGATTTCCGGCACCGGCGTTTGGGGAGTCTTAAATATCCTCAAAAGACTTTCTCTGTTTTCAGTATTTTGTAAAATTCCGGTTACTTCAAAATCGTAGAGAAACGATTCGCTAGCAGGCGCCCGTTCCTGCAGAAGAAGTTCTGTTGATTTGAACATCGGCTCCAAAAGAAAACGCCTTTGCATTGGGCGATCCAATAATGTGTAGGCAAGCGCCAACAAGCTCATGCCTTGATGATGCGCCATGTAAGATTTAATAACTGCCCGGACTTTGTCCGGGGCAAGACGCGCAGGCGTATAATCAACCGCTTCGTAAAGACCGAAGGCACCCCGTAATCCCTCTACGGATAACCGCTCAAGATTTTCGCAGGCTTTTTCAGGCTCCACCATCAAAGCCAACATTGAGGCATACGGGGCAACAACAAGGTCTTCGGCGAGCCCTCTCTTAAAGCCAATGTCCGGGATCCCAAAAGAGCGATACTGATAGATCCAATTCGCGTCGATCTTGTTGTAGCCGGATTCTGAGATCCCCCAGGGAATATTGTTCCTGGCGGCATACTTGATCTGGGCATTGACCACTGATTTATAGGTCTTGTCTAACAAACTCCCTTCGTAGGTCGGCATCACCAGCAACGGCATGAGATATTCAAACATAGACCCACCCCAGGAAACAAGGACAGGATTTCCTTCTGACTTTACGATGAGCCGGCCAAGCCTAAACCAATGGTCCTGCGGCATTCTCCCTTGAGCGATAGCAATGAAACTGCAGAACCGGGCTTCCGACGCAAGCAGATCGTAACAGCCGCGGTCCGGTTTGTGGTCGCTGACATTGTACCCAATCGAAAGAAGGTGCGATTTTTTGTCGTAGAGAAATTCATATTCAACTTCCGAGAGTTCATTGCACCGCAGAATGATGTAATCAATCGCCTTGATCCTTTGGGCAGACCGTGTCCCTGCATCCTGAATGGCATCTCTTAGCTTCAGAAACCATTCCCGAGCCGTTTGAAATTTGCCCTCCGTAAGGGGCATGTTCTTGATAATCTCCTCGATGAGCGGAATTATTTTTTGCTCAAGCCGCGCGACTTCCCTTAAAGAAGGGATCTCATCTAAATGCCGTAACGCCTCGCGGAGCTCAGTCAACTGTCCTTGCTGAGCCTCGCCATCTCCATACCATAATCCAGGTAATTCTGGCGGCAGCAATATCCATGGGGCAATAAATCCCAAGTCTGCAAGGGTGTCAGCGCATTGCCCTTCAAATGCGCT
>JADFCT010000480.1 GCA_017161665.1 Candidatus Sumerlaeota bacterium | reverse complement strand
GCCCCAGGGACCAAACATCCGCCAAGCCTCGCCGGCGCAAAACACACTGGAACGCAGCGCCGCTGTCCGATAAGGCCCGCGCCCCAGGAGCCAAACATCCGCCAAGCCTCGCCGGCGCAAAACACACTGGAACGCAGCGCCGCTGTCCGATAAGGCCCGCGCCCCAGGGACCAAACATCCGCCAAGCCCCGGCAGGGGCGACCACATACCAGCCCAGGGTGGAGCGACCGATAGGGAGCGGAGCCCTGGGTCAGAGCGTGAGCAATCGAGGCGCCGGCGCGATTTTTGCCGCGCAGCGCGCAAATAATCGTGACGGCGCCGACGGTCGTCGACAGCGTCTTTCAATTTTTAAACGAGCCATCCGCACAAAAAAAACCACCCGACTTGCGGCCATGAAATGGGCCAGTCGGGTGGATTGATCGCAACTTGGATTGGGGTGATGAAAATCAGATGGGATTGACCTGTCCGACCAGCGGCGCGGGATCGTAGGGGAACTCACCTTCGAAAGCCAATGCCCGCCGGGGCGTCAGATCCAGTTTCGACTGCATCCCCCACTTCCAGCTCAGGGCGCGTCCGGTGTACGTGCTGATCCGCCCCAGAATGGCGCACATGGTGGCCTCGGCCAGCGTCTGACACATGTTGACGGGCTCACCCTTTCGAATGCCGTCGCACATGGCCCGGAACATGGGCCCTTCCCCGTCTGTGGAGCCGTCATAGGAGTAGTCGCCCAGTTCGGATTTGATAAAGCCCGTGTTGCGCCACATATAGGCGAATCCTTTGGAGCCGGAAACGGTGTTACAGACCTTGCTTGAGATGTTGCCGATCTGCGCATTGGTCCCCAGGCTTTTCAGGTTGCCGGGATAGTCATAATCAAAGGCGAAATGATCATAGACATTGCCGCCCCATTCCGGTTCCTTGCGGACAATGCGTCCGCCAAGCCCCCGAACCTGTTCGGGCAGTGTGCCGGCGACCCAGTTCGAGATGTCCAGATTATGAACCAGCTGTTCGACACAGCAGTCGCCCGACAGCCACGTGAAGTGCGGCCAGGCGCGGATTTGCCACTCCAGGTCACTCTTACACGATTCGCGGGGCTGATAGTGCCAATCCATCATCGTGCCCACCCAGTACGAACCCAGGTGGCGAATATCGCCGATGGCGCCATCCTGGACCCGTTTGATGACTTCATGATACTGGCCCATGAATCGCTGTTGCATCCCCGGGACGATGCTGAGGTTTTTCTTCTTTGCCAATTCGGCCGTCTCCAGGAGCAAGCGGATCCCCACCGGATCCACAGCGCCGGGCTTTTCGGCGAAGCAGTGTTTACCAGCCTCAATGGTTTCGCGGAGCATGACGGGGCGGAAATTCGGTGGCGTCGTCAGGAAAACGATGTCCACTTCCGGCATCTCCAGGATTTTTTTATACCCGTCAAAGCCCAGGAAGGTCGTATCGGGCGTGACTTTGACACGGTCGCCGACACGGTCCTTGAGACGCTTCAACGCTCCGTCGATCCGATCCTGGAAAACATCGGCCACGGCGACAAGTTCCGTATTGGCATCATTCTGCAGGCAGATTTCCACATCCACCGTCCCGCGCTCTCCGGCTCCAACCCATCCGATTCTCAGAGTCTTATTGCCCTGGCTCACGGCGCGCAAGGGGCGCGTGAGGATCGCCGTTCCAGCGACGGCGGCGGCGGATTTGGCGAATCCACGCCGCGTAAGCGTTGTCATATTTTTGTGTTCCATAACGAATCCTTTCACGTGTCAAATAAACATCATGTCGGATAGTAGCCCTCGCCCACTTCCAAAGCAAAGAAAATCAAAGGCGGCGTCTTTTTATTTCAGATCTCTATTAAGAACGCGCCGCGCATGTCCTTCGGACATGCGCGGCGCGTCGGTAAGGTGAGGGGCGTCAAGCGACTTACCCCACCGGGATGACCGGCACATTGCCCAACGTCCAGTTGAACAACACGATGCCGTCGAGGTTGTTGATGTGGCCGGAGGTTTGCACGTCGGCGTTGCCAAAGGTCGTCAACGCTCCGATGGGCACATTGCCCAGCGAGTAGTTGAAGATCATGATGGCGTCGAGGTTCTGGGTCTGACCATCGCCGTTCACATCGCCCAAGGCGGGAACCGAGCCGGCATCTTCCGGATCGGAGCCCATGACGACTTCAAAGGCGTCGCCGAAGCCGTCGCCGTCCGTATCGATGTTGTTGTCATCGGGATCGATCGAGGCGGGCAAGCCGTCGCCGTCGGCGTCTGTGGCGTCGGCCGGAGAGGCGGCGTCCAGCGGATCGCTTCCGAGAATGAGGACTTCGAGACCGTCACTGAAGCCGTCGCCGTCGGTGTCTTTTTTGCGCGGGTTGGTCAGAGCCAGCGGCGTGGTCTGATCGGCGCAGTCGCCCGGATCTTCCTGACCGTCCAGGAGACCGTCATTGTCCGAATCGGGCAGGAGGATGTTGGTGATGGTGGCG
>JADFCT010000479.1 GCA_017161665.1 Candidatus Sumerlaeota bacterium | reverse complement strand
TGGCTTTGCCGGGGTCGGCGCTGACCATCATGGCGGGCGCGGTTTTTGGATCGGTCATCGGAGTTGGGACTGTGATGGTCGGCGCCATCACGGGCGCGTCGCTGTCGTTTCTGATTGCCCGATATTTTGCGCGGGCTTCCATCGCATCGCTCCTGGAACGGAACGAAAAGTTCCAAAGACTTGATGATCTGACGGAGAAAAACGGGGCCATTATTGTCGCCATCACCCGACTGGTTCCACTCTTTCCTTTTAATCTTCTGAACTACGGTTTTGGACTCACGAAGGTCCCTTTCTGGACCTATGCTTCCTGGTCGGCTCTGTGCATGTTGCCCGGAACCATCCTCTACGTTGTCGGGACCGACGCGATCACAACGGCGATTCGGGAAGAAAGGGTCCCATGGAGTCTTCTTGCCGTCGTGGTCCTTATTCTCGGAATTCTTACGGTGGTTGCGCGCAAAGCGAAAGGCAAACTGAAGGAGCCCCTATGATGTCCCTGAATGAACGACTGCCGGACGATGTCCATAATCGAAATCTGATAGCCAATGTGCATCCGGACAACTGGAAAAACCCCACACCGGAGCCTGTTTACAATATGGTGGTTGTTGGGGCCGGGACCGCTGGGTTGATCGCCGCCATCGCCACCGCTTCCCTGGGAGGCATCGTCGCGCTGATCGAACGCCAGTGGATGGGCGGCGACTGCCTGAATGTGGGATGCGTGCCATCGAAAAGCCTGATTCGTCCGGCCCGTCTCGCAGCGGAAATGCGTGACGCGCGGGCGTTCGGGCTTACGCCCGCCCCCGTCACGTCTGCGGATTTCCCCCAGGTTATGGAGCGTCTGCGTCGGATTCGCGCTGAGATCAGCCAGAACGATTCGGTTCACCGCTACGCCGATTTGGGCGTTCACGTCTTTTTGGGCAATGGCGTTTTCAAAAGTCCACAGACAATGGATGTGGCCGGGCAAACATTGCATTTTCGAAAAGCGGTGGTGGCCACCGGCGCGCGGGCGCGCCATCCGGAGATCCCAGGCCTTGAGACCGTCGATTTCCTGACGAATGAAAATGTATTCAATCTGACAGACCTGCCGGAGCGCCTCGTGGTGATCGGAGGGGGGCCGATTGGGTGTGAACTGGCCCAGGCGTTTCGCCGGTTGGGCGCGGAAGTCACGATCATACAACAGGGCCGTTTTCTCCCTCATGAAGATGAGGACGCCTCCGGCATACTGGCCGATGTCTTTCAAAAGGAAGGGATTCGCGTACTGCTTCACGCGCACGCGTTATGTGTCGAACAAGGAGAGGCGGGCCGGAAAAGAATCGTTGTGGAGCACGCCAGCGAGAAGGTGACGATTGAAGCCGACCAGATTCTCATCGGAACCGGTCGGGCGCCGAATGTCGAGGGAATGGGGTTAGAGGCGGCGGGAGTTGAATTCGATGCGCGCAAAGGCGTCGTGGTCAATGATAACCTCCGCACCTCCAATAAAGCCATCTATGCGGCCGGCGATTGCTGCATGGACTGGAAATTCACACATGCCGCGGATGCGGCTGCCCAGATTGTTGTGCAGAATGCTCTGTTCAAGGGGCGCAAAAAACTGAGTGCGCTCACGATGCCCTGGTGTACCTATACCGATCCGGAAATTGCCCATGTGGGTCTGTATGAACGGGACGCGCGCTCCAAGGGATTGGCCGTTGACTTCTATCAGTTTGAAATGTCGGAGAATGACCGGGCGGTGGCCGATGGCGAAAGTCTGGGATTTGTCAAAGTGATGGTCAAGAAAGGGACCGGTCGGATACTTGGGGCGACGATTGTCTCGGCCCACGCGGGCGAAATGATCAGTGAAATCACAACAGCCATGGCTTCAGGGATAGGGCTCGGGCGGCTGGCAAACGTCATCCATCCCTATCCGACGCAGGCGGACGCTATCCGACGAGTCGCGGGACTCTACAACAAGACCCGTTTGACCCCCATGGTGACATCGATTCTGAAATGGTGGCTGAAACGACAGCGATGAACTCCGGTATTCTGGGTATCCACGATGTTCGCCTCATCATTTTGACGCGCTTTCCGGTTCCGGGTCAGGCCAAGACGCGCCTCATCCCCCTGCTCGGCCCTGAGGGGGCGGCGGATCTGCAAAAACGCATGACGGAATATACCGTCAAGGAGGCATCCCGTATCGGGTGCGCTCTGCAAATTCGCTATACCGGAGGGACGGCATCCCAAATGCGGGACTGGCTCGGAGACGAATATGACTACGCTCCGCAGGGGGAAGGAACGCTGGGTGAGCGCATGGCCCGCGCTGTTGCCGAGGTGTTTGAAGAGGGGATTCAAAAAGTGCTTCTTGTCGGGTGCGACTGCCCCGACAACCGCTGTGAAAACATGCTGCGTGCGATCAATATGTTGGATCGTGTGGCCTGTGTTATCGGACCGGCCGCCGATGGGGGATACTACCTCATCGGTCTCCGTGAGCCACGTTGGGATCTGTTCCGCCATATTGAGTGG
>JADFCT010000478.1 GCA_017161665.1 Candidatus Sumerlaeota bacterium | reverse complement strand
AAATGTTGCGCTCGATGGGCGCCGATAGTTCCATTGCCTCGTCGCGTTTATGTTCAACCGCCGCGTCAATCCAGAAACGCTTCCGGCGGAAGGGATAGGTCGGCAATGAAATCCTTTTTCCCCGGAAGTGCGCGTGAAAGGCCCGCCAGTCGACCCTGCCGCCCTGCACATTGTGCTTGGCCACGCTTTCCAGAATGGTCCGCCATTCATCCTCGTCCCGTCTAAGGGACGGCAACCACAGCCGATCTTCATAAGGAACGCAGAGGCTTCCCATACCCAAGAGAACCGGATGAGGGCCGACTTCGATGTAGGTTGTGACGCCCTTGGCGTCCAGAGTCGCCATGGCCTCGGCGAAACGAACAGGCGCACGCACCTGACGGGCCCAGTACGCCTCGCCGATGGCGTCATCGGGCAGCGCGGCGCCGTCCACGCAACTGACAACAGGAACGGTCTTATGGGAGAGGGTCATTTTGTCGGCAATTCCCTGGTATTCCGACAGCATCGGTTCAATCAAAGGGGAATGGAAGGCGTGGGAGACCTTCAGAGCCGTGGCTTTGACGCCGGTGGATTCCAACTGTTTCACCACTTCGTCCACGGCGCTTCCGTCTCCGGAAACCACAATGTACTCCGGTCCGTTGACGGCGGCAATGGACGCCCGATCTTCGCATCCTGAAAGCGCGTCCCGCACAGTCTGTTCATCGGCGCGGAGGGCGTACATTTTCCCGCCC
The DNA here is from genome assembly GCA_017161665.1 of Candidatus Sumerlaeota bacterium. Classification (GTDB taxonomy): domain Bacteria; phylum Sumerlaeota; class Sumerlaeia; order JADFCT01; family JADFCT01; genus JADFCT01. The sequence goes on along the minus strand of JADFCT010000478.1, from coordinate 1,776 downwards.
GGCGGCAGGGCCTGCATGATTTTTCCCCTGGCCGCGATCAGGCGGAGGCCGTCCTCCAGAGACAACGCGCCCGACGCCGACAAGGCGACGATCTCACCCGCGCTGTGACCCATCATGGCGTCCGGTTCAACGCCCCAGGAACGCCACAACCGGCACAGCGAGTATTCCACGGCAAACAGCGCCGGCTGGGTAAATTCGGTCTGGTCGATGCGCCTTGCTTCCGGACTTCCCTTTTCCGCGAACAGCGCGTCGTAAAAGGGCCGGTCCAAAATATCGTTCAGCACATCGGCGCACTGATCCAGAGCGTTTCTGAAGACAGGATGGGAATCGTATAAGATTTTTCCCATGCCCACATACTGCGATCCCTGGCCGGTGAAGAGAAAGGCGATTTTGACGGGCTTGCCCGCACCGCTTTTCGTTTGTCTGAAAACGCCCCTCGGCGGATCGCCTGTCCGGTATCCCTCGATGGCCTCTGACAGTTGTTTCTCATCGGAAACCACAAAAGCCAGTCTTTCCCCGAAATGCTTGCGGGCCGTGTTGGCAGTGAAGCAGATGTCTCGCAGTTTTACGTCGGGGCGGTCATTTAAGTAGTCCCGGTACCGATCCACCAGTTGATTCAGGGAATCCTCCCGGCGCGTCGACAGCGTTAAAAGATGGAAAGAAGTCGCTTCCGGTAAATCCTCATCATCCTTATGGCTTTCAGGAGCGATAGGGGGTGCTTCCTCCAGGATGATATGGGCGTTGGACCCGCCCACGCCGAATGAACTAAGCCCGGCGCGCCGGGGCACGGGCGTCAGTTCGCCGTTGACTTCCATAATGGGCCGTTCCCATGGCATGAATTGCCGCGGCAGGTCGAAAGGCGAGTCGTCGAACGGGATATGGGGATTTGGCGCGTCGGATGTCAATGTGGGGGCGATGGCGCGGTGTTGAAACTGGAGCATCACTTTGATCAGCCCCAGGATGCCCGCGCCCGATTCCAGGTGGCCGATGTTGGGCTTGATGGATCCGATCAGGCATTTGTGGTCGCCCTTTAGATTTTCATCCCAAAGCCCCTTGTCGGAAAACGCCGTCATTAGACCGCGCACCTCGATGGGGTCGCCAAGGGAGGTGCCCGTACCGTGGGTTTCCACGTAGCTGATGGTGCGGGGGTCGACGCCCGCAAGGGACAGGCCGTTGCGGATGGCGAGGGCCTGCGCGTTGGGGTTGGGGACCGTGAAGCCCACCGTGCCGGTGCCGGTACTCAATCCCGATCCCTTGATAACGCCGTAAACCCGGTCGCCGCCTGCCAGAGCATCCTGCAACGGCTTCAGGACCACAACGCCGACGCCTTCGCCCAGTAACGTGCCGTCTGCGTCGGCGCCGAACGCCGAACACCGGCCTGTGGAGGAAAGTATCCCCAGGCGGCCCAACTGGTTGAAACGGCAGGGATCGAGTATCAAATTGACGCCCCCCACCACCGCAAGGGAACACTCGCCGCCGGCCAGGGACTTGCAGGCCAGGTGCAGGGCCGCGCCCGACGAGGAACACGCCGTGTTGACGGTGAAACTCGGGCCGCTCAATCCCAGGAAATGGGACAGTCGGTTGGAAACGCTGAATCCTTCCCAACTGCGGTGCGGGCTTTTGGTTTTGTTGGCCAGCCGGTTCGCGGGATAGCCATAATCGTCGTACATTACGCCCACAAACACCCCGGTGTCGGATGCCAGCCGTTTTCCCACGCATCCGGCGTCTTCCAACGCGCCCCAGGCCGTTTCCAGAAATACCCGGCTTTGGGGGTCC
>JADFCT010000477.1 GCA_017161665.1 Candidatus Sumerlaeota bacterium | reverse complement strand
TCCCTGGACCCGTACGCCCGTTTCCCCCAAGCCCGTGGCGACGCCGCCGCCTCTGAACAATGGCAAGTCCTATCATGAAATCATGGCGGAGATTTCGGACAATGCGATTCAAAGAGTGGAGAATAAGCAGGAAGTGGCTTCCTGGCCGGAGATTCGGCAGGCGTTGAAGGAAGCCCGGATCGCCAAGCGAACGGACAAACGGGAGGCCCTGTATGAACAGGCGCTAACTCACATCCAGGACAAGGAAACGCGGGCGAAGGTCTATGGTCATATAGCCAAAAGTTTGGAGACTGAAGACCGTGTCCGGAGTATGGACGCCTATCTCAATGTTATCGACTTGGGGTTGAAGGATTATGAAACGCTCTGCGCGCTGAAGCGGATGGGTGAATTCAACACTTCCGTCAGCCTTCGGACTGGAGAAAATCGCGAAGCTGGCGAAGGATATTACTACTTATTGGTCAATACCTTCGGTCCCACTTCTTTAGAATCTCTTAGCGCACACATGAGTCTGGGGCTATTGGTTCGCAGCCGTCCCAATCGAACACTTGAGGATTTGAAGGAAGCCCAACGGCTATTCGACGAGATCGCCAACGCGGATATGCGGTTGATGGAGTATTATCTGCCGGACAGCGAACCGGAATCGAGCCGGGCGGAGCGTATGGAACGTCATCGGGACATCGATATCCCAGAAATCAAAAAAATCGCCACCCAAATGAGCGCCCAAACGGCGACAATGATCGAACAGTTCCAGGGGCAATAGGACCGAAAAACAAAGGGAGCAGGATCCCAGCCGGGCGTCGTCGCGATTCTTTCCGATGACGCCCGTTTTTTCAGCACTGAGGCCCAGAGGGACACAAAGACGCGATACTGAACCTTGACAAGGTTCGGTATGGAAGACGGCTACGGGTAAAATAACCCTTCCCTGAAAAGAAATCAGGTCCTATACTGTTCCCCTCATGGGAAAAAAACAATCCAGGCCCTGGCGCAAACGATTTTTCCGCCGGCCCGGTCTCAAAATCAGTGAAGGACAAAGGGAAATGCTGACCGAATACCGCGAGCACGTAGAAGAACGAACAAAAGCCGGCCTGCCGCCGCTGCCATTGACGCCGGACCAGACGCGAGCGGTCTGTGATCTGTTGCGGCATCCGCCGGATGGCGAAGGCGAGTTCCTGCTGAGCCTGTTACGCGAGCGGGTGGCGCCGGGCGTGGATCCTGCGGCCCGTGTCAAGGCGGATTTCCTCGCCGCCATCGCCAAAGGCGGCGCCTCGTCACCGGTTCTGGACCGCCACAAAGCGGTGCAACTCCTGGGAACCCTGTATGGCGGCTACAATGTGCCGACCCTGATCGAGTTGCTGGATGACGCGGATTTGGGCAAAGACGCCGTGGCGGCTCTGAGCCGAACGATCCTCATCTTCGACGCCTTTGAGACGGTCTGGAAAAAAGCCCAGGGCGGATCGGCCAATGCCGATCAGGTGATATCGGCCTGGGCGGCGGGCGACTGGTTTACGTCCAAAGAGGAAACGCCCGACGCGATTGAGGCCGTCGTGTTCAAGGTCGATGGCGAAATCAATACGGACGATTTCTCGCCGGCAGGCCATGCCCCCACGCGACCGGACATTCCGCTTCATGCCCAATCCATGGGCGAGACGCGCTTCCCAGGTGGCAATGAAGCCATCGCGGCCATGCGGGCCGCCGGACAGCGCGTGGCTTTCGTGGGCGATGTCATCGGGACCGGCTCTTCGCGCAAATCGGCCTGCAACTCCCTGATCTGGCATATTGGCGAGGACATCCCCTTCATCCCCAACAAGCGACGGGGCGGCCTGATTCTGGGCGGCGTGATCGCCCCCATCTTCTTCAACACCGCCGAGGATTCCGGAGCCCTGCCCATTCAGTGTGATGTAACGAACCTGGAAACGGGGCAGACCATCGTGGTCCGTCCCCAAGCCGGGCGGATCGAGGACGCGTCGGGCGCCCTTCTGGCCGAGTTTGAAATCAAGCCGTTGGCCCTGCTCGATGAATACCGGGCCGGCGGCCGGGTGCCGCTGATTATCGGCAAGGACCTGACCGCCAGGGCGCGGGCCGCCAAGGGACTGGGGGCGGCGGACCTGTTTATCCCCACGCCCGAAGTCTCCCGCGAGGGCGTGGGCTTCTCACTGGCGCAAAAACTGGTGGGCCGGGCCTGTGGCAAGGACGGCGTGTATCCCGGCGCCTCCTGTCTGCCGGAAATGACCACCGTGGGCAGCCAGGACACCACCGGCCCCATGACGGCCGATGAGATCAAGGAATTGGCCTGCCTGAGTTTCCAGACGCCCCTGTTCATGCAATCCTTCTGCCATACGGCGGCCTATCCGACGGAAATCGACAAAAAGACTCATGCCACCCTGCCCGGTTTCATGTCGGGGCTGGGCGGCGTCTCCCTCCGGCCCGGCGACGGCGTCATTCATACCTGGCTCAACCGGATGATTCTGCCCAACACCGTCGGCACAGGCGGCGACAGTCACACCCGCTTCCCCATAGGCCTTTCCTTTCCCGCCGGTTCGGGGCTGGTGGCCTTTGCGG
>JADFCT010000476.1 GCA_017161665.1 Candidatus Sumerlaeota bacterium | reverse complement strand
AGCGACCGTTAGGGAGCGGAGCCCTGGGTTAGAGAACAAGCGACTGAGGCGCCGTCACGTTTTTTGCCGCGCAGCGCGCAAAAAACGTGACGGCGCCGACGGCCATCCGTCTGCGAATTCAAATTTTCGAACAAGGATCGTGGGGATCAGCTGGTCTGCGACGGTCCCATCAATTCCTGCAGGGCCTGGGCGGATTTCGTCTTAATTGCTTCATGGAGGGAGCCGCCGTGGGCATCAATGGTGACGACGGCAGGGAAATCCCGAACCCGAACCACCCAGAAGGCCTCAGGCAAGCCAAATTCTTCCAGCATGTAAACGCTCTCAATCCGTTCAACGCATTCGGCCAGCGCCGCGGCCAGCCCGCCAATGGCGTGGAGATACACACACCCCAGGCGCTGACAGGCGGCGCGGGTTTGGGGGCCCATCCCCCCTTTGCCGATGACGGCGCGCACGCCGAATTTTGCGTTCACCTCCGCCTGATAGGGTTCTTCGCGGGCGCTGGTCGTGGGGCCAAAAGCCACCATCTCCCATCCCTTCTCGCCGCGTCGAACAACCGGGCCACAATGATAAATGCAGCCGTCGCGCAGGAGATCGGCCACAGGCGTTTCGTCCCGGTCGTGCTCTGTCATATAGAGATGGGCGGCGTCGCGCGCAGTGACGATGACGCCGGTGATCCGAACGTCATCCCCCACCTTGAGCGAACGAACGGCGGCTTCGTCCATGGGAAATTTGATGTCACGCATAAGTCACGTTCCCTTCGGAATCGATGGTCAGAGACGCCCGCCGGCTGGCCCAGCACATGTAGGCGATGGACACAAAATATGAAGCAGGCAGGCGGTGGCGAATGCCGATCTTTACGCCCAGGAGGGTGGTGGCGCCGCCGAAACCCATGGGGCCGATGCCCAGTTGGTTGCCTTCCCTCAGGATTTGCCGCTCCAAGGCGTCCAGAACGGAATCAGGATTCGTATCATCCAACCGCCGGAAGATCTGGGACTTGGCCTCGGCGTACGATGAGGCCCGATCCCCGCCAATACAGACGCCAAGAATGCCGGGGGCGCATCCCAACCCCTGCGCCTGATGGATGGCGTCCAGGACCACACGCCGGACGCCTTCGAGGTTTCGTTTCGCGCCCAGATCCGCATGGGGCAGGCTGTATTGAGCGCTCGTGTTCTCGCAGCCGCCGCCTTTTTGCATCAGCTGGATCGCCAGCCCCAATTCGTCGCTTTCCGAGAAATGAATCGTTGGAGCCCCCCGGCCGATATTGTCCCCCGAATTGTGGCCAGAAACGGGATGAACCGCATTAGGTCTCAGATAACAACGGTCCGTGGCCTGACGGGTGGCGGCTTCGATGACTGCGCGCAGGAAGGCCTGACGGTAACCCGGGCCATAGGCGACATTGAAACTTAACGTGCCCGTATCCTGGCAGATGGGCGTCGATTTCTTTTCGGCTAAACGCGCGTTATCCAGAATCTTTCGCAAAACGGACCGAGCCGTGGATCGGTTGGCTTCGTCTTCCATGCCCGCCTTCAGGGCTTCACGCACATCAAGGGGCAGACAGGTCGAAGAACGACGAATCAACTCGACAAGATGCTCGGTAAGTTGAGTTTCTTCCATAGATCATTCACTCATGGCAAAATATAATCGAAAAAACAATAGTAATTTTCACTATACCTGCGAATCCGGAATTTGTCGAGGGATTTTCGCCCCTTTTTCCGGTCTTGCATTGCGCCACGCCCGGCACTAGCATGTTGATCTTTATGTTTTGTTAGACGCATCGGAAGGAGGACAAGGATGCCGACCCTTCATGAAAATGTGACGTTGGTAGCCGTCGATGATCCAATGATCCTCGTCGAGGCGGCGCAACGCCCAATGTTTCAAAAAGCCTTGGTGGGGTTCCTGGACGATCGCCATGCGGTGATTAATCCGGATCGATTAGATGCGGTGATCAAGATCCTCACACAAATGGGACACAATCCGCGCATAGGGTGACAAGGAAATGGAGAAGACCAGCAAAAAGGCCGGAAAACGGTCCGAGAAGCCCCGATTCGACTGGCAGAAAGCGCTGCCCCATTATGATCTGTCCATGTTGAACACGATGGAAGTGGAATTGGGATTGGACAAATCCGTTAAAAGCGTCCACGCGATTTCGGCGATTGTGGATCATTTATCAGAACAAATCGAAACGAGACGGCCCGATCAACTCAACCGACCGTCCCTGTTTTTCCTCCAGCGCCTGCACGCCGCCGGCGGCAAGGCCTTGATGAGCCGCCTGCTGGCCGACGGACGCGCCGAGTTTGGCGATGGGAAAAAATACATCCATCTGTTGAGGGAACTCATCACAAGGGGGTGGGTCTTTCTCCAGTCGCCGGGACGTGGCCACGGCCGAAAGGCGATCACCGAGCGCGTCATGCTGGATCCGGGGCTTCTGGTCCACCTGGCGCCCGGTCTGGACGGACGAATTCCCCAGCGACGAGGCGGCTTTCGCTATCTGCCCAAGCGCAAGGGCGATCGCCATTTCGCCGAAGAGTACGTTACCGTCAGCGAGGCGCGGAACCGGCTGAGCCTGACATT
>JADFCT010000475.1 GCA_017161665.1 Candidatus Sumerlaeota bacterium | reverse complement strand
CAAATCCATGGGCAAGATGCTCATGCCCTTCCGGGTCTGATTCAAATTATCGAACGTGTGGGATGCGCTGTTCAGAAGAACCAGACACGGTGTTTGAGACAACCGTACAGGCGACCGGCGGCGAAGGCCCACAGGTCGATCATCTCGTATGTCAGCCAATCGACGTCCTCGCCCGATCCCTGGCGCAAGGCAAGGAGTCGCCGAAAAGGCGCCGCGATCATTCGCCGATAACGGGGCAGGTCTGGCTGCCAGGGCCTTGTCAACTGGGATCGGTGTTTTTTATATAACGCCACCGTTCCTTCGCCGTAGCCGAAAACCTGATGGGCGAAGGAAGACAAAGACGTCCTGTGGTAGTGATCGACGCGGGCCTCTGGCAGATAGCGCCCTTCAAAACCGGCCCAGGCGATCCGCCAGCACAGGTCGGCGTCTTCGCCAACCCGCAGCGAGGGATCGAATCCGCCCGCCAGTTCCAGCGCTTTGCGGGAAAAAAAGGCATTTGCTGTCATGGCGAAAGGGAAACTGAAGTCATCCTGTTTCATGCATCGCTCGGGATCCATGATGCCGCGGGCTGCAATGTATCGCTCCAGCGACGTGTCCAGCGAGCCGGGAAGGAGGGCGCCGGCGCAAAAGCCCGGCGCGGGCGTGTCAAGAGTCGGACGCAGGAGACGTTCCAGCCAGTCGGGATGGGCGACGCAATCGGAATCAATAAAGGCGATCCAGTCGCCCTCGCTTGCCTGAATTCCGCGGTTGCGCGCGTGGGCGGGACCGCGGCGGGTTTCAGTAATTACGCGCGCGCCCCACTCTCGAGCGACCTGGGCGCTGTCATCGGTCGATCCGTTATCCACGACCAGAACATCAAATTGACTGGAGGATACGGTTTGCCTGCCGAGGGATTCGAGACAGCGTCTCAAGTCCGCCGCGCGATTGAGAACCGGGATAATGATGGTGACATTGGGGGAGGGTGTCATAAAAAGGGCGGAATTTCAGAGACGCAGCAAATGGCGCCGCCGGGCGGACAACCATTGCTTTCGTCCGACGCTTGGCCGATTAATCTCAGGAAGTGGACCGTGGCATTGGGTTGGGCGTTCCTGTTCGTTCAATCGGCCCGAATCCCCATGCTCTGAATCGCGTCCTGTTCCAGAGTGTGGATTTCCGACACAGACATCAGATCGCCTACCACCAGTTGGTCGATCGCTTTCTGGATGTTGAAGTGCACAAAGCGCCAGTGGCCTTTTTCCTGATGCGCCACGATGTCGCCGTCCGCGTCTTCGCCCCAAAACACCGCTTCCCAGCGCGGTTCCTGAGGTCCGACTCGAAACCGTCGCCCTCGTTCCATCAGGAGGTGAATGTCTGTGTCATGCTTGATACTATGTTTCTTTTCTGGGCTCATTCCGGCTCCTCCTTACGCATTAAAGAATAGGAATCGGGAGACGGGGATACAAGAAAAAAAGCCACGGATTCAGAAGGAAAGAATCCGTGGCCTTGAATGACCGTGGCGCCGGAAGGGCTTAGTTGGACTTACGGCCGCCCACGCCTTTGGCCTTCGAAATATCGATGGTCCCCGTCGTTTTCGGGCGCAGGTTGCGAGTGGCCTCGCCCGCTTTCCACATCTCGGAATTGTGGATGGCGTCGAGTTCTTTTTTCAATTGGACCTGATAATCCTTTTTCCCACAGGCGCGCATGACGCGCTTGGCTTCGTCGCCGCTCTTGACGCGCTGATACAGTTCTTTGAAAACCGGCAGAACGGCTTTCTTGAATTTGGGGCGCCAGTCCAGGGCGCCGCGCTGAGCCGTGGCCGAGCAGTTCATGAACATCCAGTCCATCCCGTTCTCGTCCACCAGGCGAATGAGGCTCTGGGTCAGTTCCTCGACCGTTTCGTTGAAAGCTTCACTGGGGCTGTGGCCGTTGGCGCGCAACACGTCGTACTGCGCCTCCATGACGCCGGCCAGAGCGCCCATGAGGACACCGCGTTCGCCGGTCAGGTCGCTGGTCACTTCGTTGTCGAATGTCGTCGGGAACAAATAGCCCGAGCCGATTCCGATGCCAAGGGCGATGCAGCGCTGCTCGGCCTTGCCGGTGAAATCCTGATAGACGGCAAAGGAGGAGTTGATCCCGGCGCCTGACAGGAAGTTGCGGCGCACGGACGTGCCCGATCCTTTCGGGGCCACAAGCAGAACATCCACATCCTCGGGCGGGATGACTTTGGTGATGTCTTTATAAGTGATCGAGAAGCCGTGGCTGAAGTACAGGGCGTCGCCGGGATTCAGACATTTCTTGATGGTGGGCCAGATCGCTTTTTGAGCGGCATCGGAAACCAGCATTTGGATGATGGTGGCCTTCTCGGCGGCTTCCTGAATGTCGAAAAGCGTCTTGCCCGGAACCCAGCCGTCCGCTTTGGCGCGGTCCCAGTCTTTCTTGAATTCTTTGGCCTGACCGATGATGACGTTGAACCCGTTGTCCTTCAGATTCAAAGCCTGAGCCGGTCCCTGAACGCCGTAGCCGATAATAGCGATGGTTTCGTCCTTCAAAACCTTACGCGCTTTAGCCAGCGTGAATTCCTTGCGTGTGACGACTTTTTCTTTCACGCCGCCAAAGTTAATCA
>JADFCT010000474.1 GCA_017161665.1 Candidatus Sumerlaeota bacterium | reverse complement strand
GTTCCACGAATCACACGAATCTTCACGCATGACCGACGAAATATTCGTGTAAATTCGTGACATTCGTGGACACAAAAATCGGCTGGAGCGGTTCACCCCGTTCCTGGCGGGCGGGAATGTCTGCGCTCTGACCCGTGGCGTGTTGATGACCGGGCGCCATGGGGGACACACAAGCGATTAACGAATTTTTCTGGAAGCAGTCGCTATGGGTGGCAAAGGAGCTTGCCCGCTTCACGGGCGCTGGAGAACAATCCTTGCGTTTGCCATACTTTGGTCACTGCAGGAGACGCCCATGGCGCGGATTTGTTTTGATGCCCGAGCGATTCGGGAACACATGACAGGGGTCGGTGTCTATTGTGACCGACTGCTGCGCGCCATGACGCGAGGGGCCGCCGATGGGGAAGGGGAGGCCCATCAATGGCTTCTGCCGCACCTGCCCGGGGCGCCGCTGGATGCGTATGCGGGCCGAAATGATGTGATCCTGAGCGAAACGACCGCCGATTATGGCGATCACCCCGGCGGCGAATGGTGGTTGAATGTCACCTTGCCCCGATTATTAAAGGAAACAGAAACCGACCTGATCCATGGCCCGGCGTACCTGATCCCCTGGCGGGGGGGACGGGCCCGGAAAATCGTCACCATCCATGACCTGGTCTGCTTCCGATACCCCGAATCCTTCCCCCCTCAATTTGCCTGGTATATGCGCCAGGTGGTTCGGTTGTCGGCCCGCCGCGCCGATGGCATTATTGCGGTCTCCCAGAGTTGCGCCAACGACCTGGCGGAACAGGTGGGCGTCGATCCGGCGAAAATCCGGGTGATTCATCACGGGCCGGGCCCGGGAATGGCCCCGCCGGCGCCGGAAGCCGTTGAATGGGTTCGGCGGCAGTATGGCTTGGAGCGGGACTATGTTATCTATGTGGGAACGCTGGAGCCGCGCAAGGGGCTGACGCGGATGATCCGTGTGTTGGAGCGGATGGTCCGGGCGGGCCGCGACGTGGATCTGGTTCTGGCCGGGCGGGTGGGGTGGCGCGCGGAGGGGTTGTTGCGCGCCATGGAGATGTCGTCGGCGCGCAGCCGGTTGCGTCGGCTGGACTACGTGCCGGACGCCCATTTGCCGGCGCTGTATGGCGGGGCCGTGGCGTTATGGTACCTTAGCGATTATGAGGGGTTTGGCCTGCCGCCCCTGGAAGCCATGGCCTGCGGGTGTCCGGTGATCGTCTCGGACTGCTCCTCCCTGCCGGAAGTGGTGGGCCAAGCCGGCGTCCGTGTCAATCCGGACGATCTGGACGCCGTGGCGGAGACGACGTGTTGGTGGATGGACGATTTGGACGAGCGGGGGCGGCGAATGCGCTGGGGATTGCGTCGGGCGGCGGGGTTTTCCTGGGAGCGATCGGCCCGTGAAACCCTCGCCTTTTACCGTCACATCCTGAATCCATGAGTGTTCCGTCATTTTTTTTCGCATTTGGGGAATATTTTCCTTGTCGCGCCCCCCTCATCTTATATATGTTCTGTGTCCTTTGCGCTTTGGACGCCGTGAACGGTTAATGGATAGCCGGCGTCCGGCGCGACTATTGATCACCACAAGAGGTTTGACAGTATGGCTCGATATACCGGCCCTCGTTTGAGAAAAGTACGCGCCCTCGGCGCCGAATTGCCCAGTCTGACATCCAAACGTCCGACGGACAAGAAGAAAGCCCCTCCGGGACAACATGGGGCGTTGCGGATGCGCAGCAAATCCTCGACCTATAAGTTGCAGTTGGTCGAGAAACAGAAAATCCGCTTCAATTATGGCGTCAGCGAAAAGCAGTTGCGCAAGTACTTTGCCCGCGCCAGCCAGATGCGTGGGAACACGGGCTCGAACCTGCTCATTCTGTTGGAATCGCGCCTGGACAATATCGTCTTTCGCGCCGGTTTTGCGCCCACGTCGCAATCCAGCCGTCAGATGATCGGCCACGGCCATGTCCTCGTCAACGGCCGCAAAGTGGATAAATGCAACTTCCTGGTCAGCGCGGGTGATGTGATCGAATTGCGCCCGAAGGTCAAGGAAAACCCCATCGTTCTTCAGGCCGTGGACAAAGCCAAGAGCTCGCCCCGCCCCGAATACCTCGAAATCGACGACAACGCCAAAAGCGTCAAAATCCTCGCCCTGCCCAAGCGCGAAGACGTCCTTCTTGAGGTCCAGGAGATCATGGTCGTCGAGTTTTACTCGCACTAAGCCGGGGGAAGACTCTCCAATGCCGTTGCTGTCGTCAATGATGCAACGCATGATACGAATCGTGAAGCCGCGAAGTGGATTTGATCCATTTCGCGGTTTTTCGCATTCACCCCACCCCCCCGGCGCCGTCACGCTTTTTGCGCGCTGCGCGGCAAAAATCGCGCCGGCGCCTTATGTGCTCGTTTCTCAACCCAGGGCTCCGCTCCCTATCGGTCGCTCCACCCTGGGCTTGTATAGGTCGCCGCCTTCGGGGCTGGGCGGATGTTTGGTCGCTGGGGCGCGGGCCTGATCCGACAGCGGCGCCGCGCCCCAATGTGCTTTGCCTCGTTGCGTCATCGCGCCTTGGCGTTTAAAAGAATCCACCGCGCCACGCCCCGTCGCCATTTTCAC
>JADFCT010000473.1 GCA_017161665.1 Candidatus Sumerlaeota bacterium | reverse complement strand
GGCATAATTCAAAGCCCCATTCCGATTTGTCGCACATATAGCCGGGATGGTTGACGCGGCTGTTGAGCAGTTCCATGCAGATAGTGACGCCCTTGTCTTCAGCGATCTTGACGGCTTCCTTGAGGGCGATGACGCAGTTGTCCATGCCTTCCTCGTCGCTGGCGTCCTTGCGGTCGCCGGCCATGCAGATGACGTTGGGCCATTTGTATTCCGCCGCGGCCTGGATATTGTTTTTGAAGTCTTCGAGGAGTTTGGCATGGTTGGCCTTGGTGTTCAGGCCGCTGCGAATGCTGCCGGCGCCGGCAACCATCGTGGCGACAAGACCGTGTTTCTTGAGCGTGTCCCAGTCGCCGCGTCCCACGAGATCCCACCCCTGGATGCCCATTTCCACACAGAGTTTGGCCTTCGTCTCGGCGTCGAGTCGGGCCTTGTTCAGACAGCCGCCGCAGATGGATTGCTTGATCCGTCCGTTTTTGGAGATTTTGCCAATCTGACCGATCTGGGGGGACTGCGCCGATGCGACGGCGCCCAGCCCCATTGCGCCTGCCAGCGCGCCGGCGGCGGTCAGGGCTTCGCGACGCGTCCATCGTTTGGAATCCGCTGAGTGTGTTTGATCTGACTTCATTGTTCGTCTCCTGTTTTTAGAAACTGGTTTAAATCTTCGAGATGATCCGTATTGATCAAATCCACGCCCACTTCCCGGGCCAGGGCCCAGTAGGGGGGACCATCGGGCGTGGCGTAGAAACGCACGCGCCGCCCTTTGGCATGGATGTCGTTGACGAGGGCCTGGAGTTTGTCACGCTCGGACGGATCAATGGGGTCGCGTCCGTTCCATTGAATATAACTGCGCCAGCTCAGGGCATACCACAGCCAGCGTCCGTCGGCGGGCGGATCGTCGGGGCGGTAGTGATTGCTGTCACGACAGGCCCGGAAGGGACCGGGGCCTTCGACAAAGGCGCTTTTGGACGCGGCGTGGCCGGTGAGAATGACGACGACCGGCTTGGGCGAAGGGTGAGCGCCACCAAAGGTGGCCACCATGGGATATTGCGCCAGTGTCGCGTCCAGGACGTCGCGCAATCGTTCGCTCCCGTCCTTGAGATCCAGCCACAGATAAAAGGGCGCGCCGTCGCCATGAACGGAGCCCTGGGCGTTGACGCGCTCCTGAAGGGGGTCAAGATACAGATCTACAAGGCGTCCCTTGTAATCGCGGGGATTATGGGAGACGAGGATCTCACCGTCCACCAGCCAGATGTCCGCCTCGACGCTGGGAAAGCCGTGGTCCAGCGCGTCCAGAAGCGGGCGGGGGTGTTCGTAGTCATTGTGGGCGTGCGCCACAGCCATGGGATTGGGGGGGACCGGCACACAGGCGGACGCCAATGCAAGGGCGCCCATCAGAAAATGGATCATATAGCGCGACGCGACATGCATGGATCGAATCCCTTATCGAATTTGGTCAGATGGTAACGCCCGCCGCCCCTGACTGTCCAGCTTGTTTTCAAGCCATTCGGGCCACCGGACCATGGAAACGATGTCGTCTCAATTTCTGCGATCATGAAGCGTCGTGGGATTCGTGCCATTCATGGATGGAACAATGGAGCCTTTTTCGCCGGCCTGACGCCGCTGTATCCTTCCTGCCGTCCGTTTCGGATTAATAATATTTCCCCGGATACAGTTTATTGAGCAACCAGAGGGCGCGGAAGGCTTCGAAATCCGGGGGCTTTTCGGTGGGCTGGGTGGTCAGGGCGTTGGCGGCGGCGGCTTCAAGCGACTTTTTCTCGCTCCCGCTTAACTGAATGGCCTGGTGAATGGGCCGCCCCGTGAGTTCCTCGATGGCCTCAATGTATTTGATCTGTCGCGGATATTGCGTGTCATTGAGAAAAGCGGGATTGCGCTCATAGTTCAGCCCCTCGCCGCCGAAGAAGTGTTCTTCGGCCAGGAGGCGTTCTTGCAGGAGAGGAACCGTTTCCCGCATATCCAGATAGGCGGCCACCATGGCCAGGCCGGTGGCGTCTTCCGCCTGCTTCAGGCCCTTTCGGATGATCGGCTGGATCGCATCGGCGTGCCGCCGGAGCATCCCCCGCTGAGCGGGGGGCACGCCCTCGGCAAGATGGCGTATGGCGGGGTCATTCAGGCGCGAGACCATGCCTTTGAGGTTCACGATCATCATCTGACGCCCCACCCCATTCCCCGTGGGGGCGCAACCGGATGCGATCAGGAGCATCGACAACAGCGCCGCCCAGCCCAGACGAATGGTATTAGACTTTGTCGGCATCGTATGGGTTCCTCTGCGCAGTTTAGGTAAGTTCTTCATGTCCAAATAAATCGATACAATAAATGATGAAAATGACCTCAAGTTGCGTTGGTTTTAATCTCGCGAAAAAAACAAATCCCCATCCTCCTTCACCGACAAGGAAAGGCTGGATGAATTTCTTTTTCCGTCAGCCTGGATCCAATCCCTTAGCCCCGATAGGGTCGAAACATAACAGCCCAGCCCAGGGCAGAGCGACCGATAGGGAGCGGGGCCCTGGGTCGGGCAAAATAAACGATGGGAGCCCTGAAAATGATGACATTTGTCAACTTGGAAGAGGACCATGATGTCAACATTTGCCTTCATGACATAGGTCACCCTACAATATATTGTAGCCTTTGAAGTAGGG
>JADFCT010000472.1 GCA_017161665.1 Candidatus Sumerlaeota bacterium | reverse complement strand
AAAATCAGGCGCTCGCCGCCATTGGCCAAAGCCAGCTCATGCGCGAATACACGGAGGCCTTCCAACGTCGGGGACGGCAGGTGGCCCAGATTCTGCTCACGCGACTGGACCTCGAAGACCGCGCGCGCTACCTCAATGCCCGTCGGGCGATTGAGGCGCTCTTTGCCATGGGTGTGATTCCCATTATCAACGAAAACGACACCACCGCCGTCGATGAGATCAAATTCGGGGGGAATGATATTCTGTCGGCCATCGTTGCTGCCAAACTCAAGGCCGATCTGCTGATTCTCCTCACAAATGTGGATGGCGTTTTCGATCGCAATCCTCACAAGTACGCGGACGCCCGGCTGATCCCGGTCATCGACGCCCCGCGCGATTTAAAATCCGCCATCACCACACAGGGGCAGTCCCCGCTGGGCACCGGAGGCATGGAATCCAAAATTCAGGGGGCCATTCTGGCCAATGACGCCGGAGTCTGCGCTATTATCGCCAACGGCCGGGGGGAACAGGTTCTGGAAGATCTGGCCCGAGGGCGCCCCCGCGGATCCGTTTTCATTGCTCATCAGGGGCGTCGGCTGTCCAGCTGGTCGAATTGGATTTTGTCCGCCAATCGGGATGGCGCCCACCGCGTTCTGGTGGACGATGGCGCCCGACGCGCCTTGATTGAAGGGAAGAAGAGCCTGCTGCCCGCCGGTGTGCGTGAGACCATCGGAACGTTCGGCGAGGGGGAGGTTGTCGATATTGCCGATCCGAGCGGTGAAGCCTTTGCGCGGGGCATCACGAATTATTCGAGCGAAGAACTCATGCGCATCAAGGGGCTGCGCACGGAACGCATCGAACAGGTTCTCGGCTACAGCAAGGAGCACACCGTCATCCACCGCGACAATCTCATTGTCCTGAAAGAGAAATAAACCGGCCCCTTCGAGGGTGGGGGAGACGGTTCAACGGGGCAGATGAATCCGGAACACGCTTCCCTCGCCCTCTTTGCTTTCCACCGTGACCCTGCCGCCGTGGGCGTTGACAATGTGTTTGACAATGGCCAGTCCCAGACCCGTTCCGCCCAGTTCCCGGCTTCGGGCTTGGTCCACTCGATAGAAGCGTTCGAACAGGCGGGGGATAAATTCTTCAGCGATGCCTCGCCCCTGGTCCCGGACCTCAATGATGATTTCTTTGCTGTCTTCGCGGGCGGTGATGACAACGCGCCCGCCGGAGGGGCTGTATTTGATTGCATTATCAATCAGGTTGACCACCGCCTGTTCCAGCAGGGTGGGATTGATCCGTCCGCGCAACCGTTCCGGTGTGTCCAGGACGACGTCCACATTCCGATCGCGCGCCAACACCTCACAGGCCATAACAGAAGATTCCAGTATGGGGGCAACCATCCCTTCGGTCAGATGGATATGCTTGTCTTCGATTTCCTGTTCGATCCGCGAGAGGGACAGCAGGTCATCAATAATGGCGCCCAGGCGGCTGACATGTTTGGAAATGATCCCGAGAAAACGAACCAAATCATCCCGGTTGTCCATGGCGCCATCCAACAAGGTCTCCACAAAGCCTTTGATGGATGTGATGGGTGTGCGCAATTCATGGGACACATTGGACACAAAGTCTCGGCGTATGTTTTCGAGTTGACGCAGTCGGGTAATGTCGTCCAGTACGATCAAGGCGCCGATGTCCCGGCCTTGCGCTCCCCGCAGGGCGCGTCCTGATACGCGGACCAGGACTTTGCCTTCCCGCTTCAGTGTTATTTCGTCGTTCAGATCCCGTTCGCCAGCCAGCACACGCCGGGCGAATAGCCGCAGATCCTCATCGGCCACAACCGCTTCCATCTTCTGTCCCCGCGCCTTACCGGCAATACCCAATAGCCAGGCGGCGGCCGCATTGCAGACAATGACCCGTTCGTCTTCGTCCACGGCGACCACGCCTTCAGCCATGCTGGCGAAGACGGCCTCGCGCTCACTGCGTTCCCGGAGCAGTGTATCGATTCGATCCCGTAATTGAGCGGCCATCTGGTTCATGGTGTCCGCCAAATCCGCCAATTCCAGGGAATCGGGTATGGGCAGAACCAAATCCAAATCGCCCCGCGCAAATCGTTCGGCGCCACGACGGATCACTTCCAAGGGACGGGAAATCCAATTGGAAATGACCACACCCGCTACGGCCGCAGCCACAAACACGATAACGACGGCCCAGGCGATTCGGCGATAGATCCCGCCGATGGACTGATCAATATAGGATTTTGTCAGCGACACGCGAACGATCGCAGCCCCTGCCGGCTCGTCGTCCAGTCGCAAGGCCACGTACATCATGTCCCGTCCCAGGGTTTGACTGAAGCGCATCCGTTCGCCAACCCCTTTTTCCAGGGCTTCGGCGACTTCCGGCCGTTCGAGATGATTATCCATTGCCGCCGCGTCCTGGTGTGAGTCGGCAAGCGCCTGGCCGGAGCGGCTGATTAATGTAATGCGCGTTTCGGTTTCCGCTCCCAGAGGCGGAATCAGGGATTGCAGATTCGCGCGGTCATCCAGGGCCGATACCCATTTTCCCAGATAACGGGCGCGGGCTTCCAGATCCCGGTGTTGCTGCCGATTCATGACACGGCGCGCCACCTCGGCGGCTACGCCACCGATTGCCATCAGCGAAACCAGATTAATTAAAAAA
>JADFCT010000046.1 GCA_017161665.1 Candidatus Sumerlaeota bacterium | reverse complement strand
AAATAGGACGTGAGCAGTTCCCGCAGATCATGACTGATCCAGGTCAACGGATGAATCCCATTGGTGATGGAACTGATCGGCACCTCATTCAAAGGCAGGTCGGGCCAGATTTCCTGCCACATCTTCCGGGAAACGAGTCCGTGGAGCTTCGCCACGCCATTATTGAGTGACGACAATTTCAGAGCGAAGACCGTCATGCAGAATGGTTCGTTGTGATCGGCGGGATTCTCGCGCCCCAAACCCAGAAAGCGGTTCCAATCCAACCCCACTTCATCCGTGAACGGTTTAACATAGCGCTGCACCAAATCCGTCGCAAAACGTTCATTGCCCGCGGGCACGGGCGTGTGGGTGGTAAAGACGCTGGAAGCCCAGATCATTTCCAGCGCCTCGTCCAGTTTCAATCCCCGTTCTTTGGTCAAAAACCGCATACGCTCAATAAGCAGAAAGGCCGAGTGCCCTTCATTCATGTGGTAAGAACGGGGCGTGTAGCCCAGGGCATGGAGGGCGCGAATGCCCCCAATGCCCAAAAGGATCTCCTGCTGGATGCGCCGTTCCCGGTCCCCGCCATACAGTCGATGCGTAATGTCACGGAAAGCGTCTGAATTGTCCGGGATATTGGTATCCAGCAGATACAGAGACGTGCGTCCCACCTTGGCTTCCCAAACTTGCGCCGCCATAGCCTGACCGGCCATCGTCAGATGGATCTTGATCGGCGCGTTGTCCTTCCCCAGCGCGATGCGCACCGGCATATTGTACCAGTCATTCTTGGGATAGCGCTCCTGTTGCCAGCCATCATTATTCAGATACTGGCGGAAATACCCTTCCTGATAGAGCAAACCGACGGCCACCAGGGGAATCCCCAGATCGCTCGAGGACTTCAGATGATCGCCGGACAAAATCCCCAGGCCCCCTGAGTATATCTGCAACCCTTCGGCAATGCCAAACTCACATGAAAAGTAAGCCATTACCCCCGCGTCCGCATCGGGATATTCACGTTCAAACCAGGTCTGTTGATCCAAATACTGGCGATAGAGAGTATAGACATTGTTGAGGTTGGCCAGAAAACTGTCGTCCCGCGCCAGATCCTCAATACGTTCCTGGGGCATATTGGCCAGCATAAGCACCGGATTCTGATACGACTCTTCCCAAAGAGCCGGATCCATTCGGATAAACAACTGAACCGCCTGCCAGTTCCATGAAAACCAGAAATTCTGTGCCAGTTCCCGGATGGGTTCCAAAACTTCAGGGAGGTTCGGCCGTACATAGAAAGGATATGTTCGCATTTTTTATTTCCTGTTTGGATTCAGTAGCCTCATAAACAGAGTTTGCGGGACAATCTCGGAATCGGTCAAGCTCAAATACTTTGCCAGCGCCCCCCGTCCGGAACGGAGTGGGCCCCATTGACTGGAATGAATACTTTGCCCCATGGCCTGAATAACCTCTTGCATTTATTGAGTCGTCAAATATAAGCTGTTTTCCCCTTTGCGCATGTTCCGTAGGATGGCAAGGGGACACATTTCATGGGAAGAATAGGGAAAGGAGCGCAAAAACAATGGAACTCGCAGCAATCGATATTATCTTTTTTGTTGGTTTCATGGCGGTTGTGGTTGGGTTTGCCGTTTGGATGAGTCGGCGCAAGGAATCAAATTCGTCGGATTATTTTCTGGCCAGTCGTGGGGCCATGTGGCCCTTGATCGGCTTCTCGCTCTTGGCAGCGAACATCTCAACCGAACAGATTGTGGGCCAGTCGGGCGCCGGCGCTGGCAATGCCGGGTTGGCCGTGGCCAGTTACGAATGGATCGCGTCTATCACCCTGGTGATCGTGGCCATTTTCTTCCTGCCGCGCTTCCTGCGCTCCGGAATTTTCACGATTCCCGAATATCTGGAATATCGATACAATTCCACCACCCGCTTCATCATGTCCCTGTTCCTGTTGATCATGTTCGTCTTCGTGACAACGGTCGCCGTCGTCTATTCCGGCGGTGTGGCTTTGCGAATTTTCTTCGGCGACATCTGGATTGAAAAGTGGGGTATGAGTTCCGAGGGCGCCCTGAAACTCGGGATCTGGATCATTGGATTCGTCGCTGTCCTCTACACGGTATCCGGTGGATTGAAAGCGGTACTGTGGGCCGACCTTATTCAGGGCGCCGCCCTGATCCTCGGATGCGCCGTTGTCGCCTGGTTCGCCCTCCAGAAGGCCGGCGGATGGGAAGCGGCCATGGCGATTCCCGAAGTCGCCGAAAAAATGCACATGGCCAAACCCCTGGGTCACCCTGAACTGCCATGGACCATTCTCCTCCTGGGCATCTGGATCCCTAACCTGTACTACTGGGGATTGAATCAGTACATCATGCAGCGGACCCTGGCGGCCAAGACCCTGCGCGAAGGCCAGATGGGCATTATTTTCGCCGCCGCTTTGAAACTACTCATCCCCTTTATCGTGATTATCCCCGGCATTCTGACACCGGTTCTTTTCCCCGATTCAGCAGCGGATCTGGCCAACTCGACTTCGGACGACGCCGCCTATCCCATGCTCATTCGCGAACTGATCGGCAAGGGCTGGCGTGGATTTGTTCTGGCGGCCCTGGCCGGCGCGGTCATCAGTTCGCTGGCCTCCATGCTCAATTCGGCGGCCACCCTGTTCACCATGGACATTTACAAGCGCATGATCAATCAAAACGCCGAACAGAAAACCCTGGTTCGGTGGGGACGGGTTCTGACGATTATCTTCGCCTGTATCGCCTGCCTCATGGGGCCCATTATTGGCAATGAAAAGTTCGGCGGCGTTTTCAAATTCATCCAGGAATTTCAAGGCTTCTTCTCGCCCGGAATCCTGGCCGCCTTCATCTTCGGCTTCGCCGTGCGGCGCGCGCCAGCCGCCGCCGCCATCGTGGGCATGATTTCCTCACCTGTCATTTACAGCATCATCAAATGGGGCTCCAAGTGGTACCTCAGCATGGCCGATGGCGTCACGGTCTGGAGCGAAAAGATCGCCGAAAAGACCGAGTTCTTTACGGCCGCCCAAGCGTTGGAAAAAGCCGGCGTCGAACCGGGCGCCCTTTCAAAATTCATGGCGTATCTCTATGACATGGCTTTCCTGAACCGCATGGGTTACACATTCATCCTGGTCGTGGCCATCATGGCCCTGATCACGATCCTGAAGCCCTTGAAGGAACCGGTGACGATGCCCGTGTCCGAGGACTTCGACATGAAACCGTCCCGTTCGGTGTACACGGCCGGCACGGCAGTCATCATCGTGACAATTGCCTTGTATGTGATTTTCTGGTAGGCATCTCGCCACCCGAAACGCCTTCGAACGCAGAAGCGAAGAGTATCGCTCCCGGCAGGACCGGAAGTCGTGGATCAAAAGATCGGCTTGCGATTCCTGTCAAACGAGAGCATTCTCTTCGCTTCTGCTTTTTGTTTACATGATGACGCCGGAGGAACGCGAGAGATGCGCCACGCCAAATGGGTTTTGTTTGCCTTTTCCATCATATCCGGATGCCGGATGCTGCCCCGAAGCGGACCCGAAATCACAGCGCACCGAGGGGCCTCGTATGACGCCCCGGAAAACACCCTGGCCGCCGTGCAACTGGCCTGGGAGCGCGGCGCCGATTCGGTGGAAGTCGATGTGTACCTCTCCCGTGACGGACGCATTGTGGCCATTCACGACAAGGACACAAAGCGCGTGGCGGGGGTGGATCGAAAAGTGGCCGATCAAACGCTGGAGGAGTTACAGACGCTGGACGTTGGCGCATGGAAAAACGACATGTGGAAAGGTGAATCCATTCCGACATTGGAAGAAATCCTTACCACCATCCCCAGGTGGCGGCGGATGTTCGTGGAAATCAAATGCGGACCCGAAATCGTCGAACCATTGAGGACCGTTGTCAACGACTCCGGCAAGGCGGCCCGCCAGATCGCCTTTATCAGTTTCAACGCGGACGTCTGCGCCGAACTCAAAAAAGAAATGCCCCGCCATAAAGTGTATTTTTTGTCTGGATTCAAACAAAATGAAGAAACCGGCCGGTGGACTCCCACCGTGGAAGAATTGATCGCCGAGGCCCAATCGCTGGGAGTCGATGGATTGGATGTCCAGTGCAGTGAACCAGTGGACAAGGCCTTCGTGGAAAAGGTCAAGGCCGCGGGATTGTCCTGCTATGTTTGGACAGTGGACGATCCGGACGATGCCCGCCGAATGGTCGCGATCGGCATGGATGGCATCACCACCAACCGCCCCGACTTTCTGCGGGAGGCCTTGAAATAGAATCCAGTTCGGCTCGTAAACCTCGCCGTCGCTCAATCAGAGATTCTCCTTGCCCCTTCCGGCCCCTTCCTTTAACCTTCAGCGAAAGGTTTCGCCTTGCGAATTCGTAAGTTCCGAACCTCCGCGCGAACCCCAGCGATCTGTCGCGCTTCCCAGGAAGATCATCTTTAATTGGGTCCAAGGAAGGATAGACATGCGTTCAAAGCGAAACGGTCGGATCGTGTTACTGGCGTTACTGTTGGCCGGCTCGGTTGCCCAAGCCGGTGACTATCTATTTTCCGTCAAAAAAGACCAACTGCTGCTCAACGGACAGGCGTTCAAGGTTCTGGGACTGCGCTGCTCCAACGCCTTGGTCTCTGAGGGCGCCACCCGCCGCCTCATTGATCACTTGGACCGCTACCAATCCTGCGGCGTGAATACGGTCAGCGTCTTCTTTATGGGTTCGCGTTTCGGTGACGTCAAGGGTTACCGAAGAGACGGCAGCCTGGATCCGGTCTATGCTCGCCGGATGGGACAGATCATCGAAGCGGCCGACCGGCGAGGAATGGTCGTGCTGGTTGGATGTCTTTATTGGAGCACGTCTCGGGCCAAAGAAGACCTCGGTCACTGGCGACAGGAAGACGCCAACCGAGCCATCGCCAATACGATTCGCTGGCTTCGTGACCATGACTATCGCAATGTCTTTGTCGATGTGGACAACGAGGGCATGGCCCATGACGCGACCGGCTGGAGCATCCGCTCGATGATCGACGCGGCCCACGCGGTGGATCCGACCATCATGATCGCCTACAACGACGGCGATCCGCCGCCGGACAATGCGGACCTCTATATCCATCACAGCCCCAAAGTCAAGGGGCGCCCCTGGCTCGACAGCGAGTCCACCCCAGCCCAAACCCCCATGGGCTATTGGGGTAAATTCAGCAAGGAGACCCATCAGGCCTCAGGGAAGCCGTACTACAATTATTCACGAATCGGCGTCTATACTGCGGAAATGAAAGAACAGCAATGGGCGCAAACCCTCGAGGGCATGGAGCGCTATAATGGCTGTGTGCTGGCATCGACCTGGCTTCAGTGCGCGCCCGGCGAAGGCGTGGGCGGCCCCTTCAACATGCCCGGCGGACGTTCAGAGGCCATTGATATCCACACGACTATCGACCAGATCCATCCCGACGCCGGAATCCTCTGGTGGCTCGAAGCCACACGCGCCCAATATGGCCCCTGGTCGCCACCCCCACCCAGGCGTTCCAATCCAAACGCAAAATCTTAGACTTATCGTATTTTACGGGAGACAACTCACATGAAACGTTTCAAGTGGATGATGTTCAGCCTGACTCTGGGATGTCTCATCCCGGGAGTTTCTGCCGAAACGCCGGCAAAAGCCGCGGATTGGCATTGGGATTTGTGGATCGCCTATCGGCAAGCCTTTGATGATTTCAAGGATAAGGAGTCCCTCGCCCCGCCTCCCGAAATCGGTCGTCGCGATATGACCCTTTCCCTCTGGATCCAGAGCGAATCGGACGGCGCCCTCTTTGCGAAAGCCATGCCCGACGGCGTCTGGGTCACCCAAGGGAAAACACTGTTCATTCGAGAGGGGCGCATCGGATATGACATCGGCTGGGTGGGAACGATCACGGGTCGGCGCGCTGTGGCGGATGGCCAGTGGCATCATATTGCTTTTGTCTCCTCCAATCAAGGCGCGCATCAGACGATTTACGTCGATGGGGAAAAAGACGCCGAGGGGCAACTCCTCGGTGGCCCCGACCCGGAAGGTTCTGTCTTCAAGATCGGCTATTGCTCCACCAACTTCCCGGGGGACGACAGCGCCTTTGAGGGAAAGATGGATGAAGTCCGTATCTATAACCGCGCCTTTGATGCCGAAGAAATCCGTTCCCTTTACAAAGAAGCCCCATCTATCATGATTGGGCTCACCCACCATTACCCTCTCGATGAAGCCAACGATTTGCTGGCGCCACAGGGCGCTATTCGCTATGGGAACTTCCCCCCCCGGTCGCAAGTCGCGCTCTTCAGCCGGAACGCGGACAGACGCCATCAGGGCCTTCATGCTCAGGATCCCCATACGGCGCTCATTCGCCTGATCTGGGAACAACTGGAATCCGAATACACCGACGCCAACACGCGCCAGGCCATCGCCTGGGAACGGGAGGATGCGATCTGGACGGGGGATGGGCAGATTCGCACGCTGGCCAGCCGTTATGCGCAGGCCGCCCGCGTGGATGAGGAAGAGCGACAGGCGTTGCAAGTCCTCGCCAACCGCGCCAAGACCTTTGGCGATATGAAACGGCTGGCCGAACACTACCAAGCCTCGCGCCGAGCCCAATGGGTTCAACAGATTCGCCAGGCGGCCGACGCGGACGCCATCTCCCAAGCGGTTCAGACCCTGCGAAAGCAATTCCCCAAACGCTATCCATCCTTCCATGTTGGGGAATCGCTGGGCCTTTGGGATTCCATGACCTCGCGCTGGCTGGACGAGTTGCCATCGGCTGAGGAAGTGGAGGCATGGAAAAAGCGATTTGATCAGGCCAAAAAGAACGCGCTCATCGAATCCAATCCGCTCTTTGATTTCGACGAAATCGTCTTCATCAAACGCAAAACCTACCAATCCTCACACTACTATACCGACTTCATCGACGGTTGCGCGCATTATGGCGGCAACATTTCCATCCTTAACTGGCGAACGGGCGAGGTCCGCGACATCGCCCCGGCGCACATGACCGGCGGCATCTTCGGTCGATTTGATCTGTCTTTCGACGGCAAAAAAATCGTCTTCGACTGGAAAGTCGATAAAGACCACGGTTTCCGAATTTATGAAATCAATACCGACGGAACGGGATTGCGCCAGATCACCTTCGAACCCGACGACGAAGAGGAACGCGTCCGTCTCTACAACACCGACACGCTGGGCTCCTGGGCTGGAAAGCCCATGCGTTATCGCCATTACACCGACGATATGCACCCGGCCTATCTGCCCGACGGCGGAATCGTCTTCATCTCCACCCGTTGCGAATACGGCATTCTGTGTGACGGCCCCGACGTGTTTTCCACAACCGTGCTGTATCGCGTGGACGCCGACGGCTCCCACATGACGAAACTGTCCAACTCCTCCGTCTCCGAGGTTTCGCCCAGCGTGATGAACGACGGTCGCATTCTCTACAGCCGGTGGGAATATGTCGATAAAGGCGCGGTCAGCGTCAAATGCCTCTGGGCCATGAAGCCGGACGGCTCAGGCTCCGTGGAAATTTACGGCAACGACATCGCCGATCCGAACACCCTGCTCTTCGGTCGCGCAATCCCGGGCCTTAGCAACCTGTTCGTCACGCTGGCCACGCCTCACTGCTGCCCCATCCCCGGCGTCGGCTCCGTCCTGCGCATCGACACCACCCGCGACCTGCGAACACTGGCCCCGCTCACATACATCACGCCCCATATCAAAATTGATCCCAGCGGCCATACTTTCCTCATCCACAATCGGAATGGCCAGTGGGTACGCGACCGGCAGGGGCCCATCTTCAAGGATCCCTTCCCCTTGGATGACAAGCACTTTCTCGTCGCCTATAATCCCGATTCGGACTGGAACGATCCCACAGGATATGGCCTCTATCTCTTGACCGAAAATGCCGTGACCGTTCCCATTCATCTCGAAGAAGAGACATCCTGCTGGGGCCCCCAACCGCTGCGCGCCCGCCCCCGTCCTCCCGTCATTCCGACCACAACACAAGACGATCTGGCCCAAAAGAATCTGGCGTTGTGTGTCGTCACGGACATTTACGCCGGTATGGAAGGCATTGAGCGCGGCGCCGCCCAATACATCCGCATCAACGAGCAAGTGCCCCGTCCCTGGGGGGCCCGACGCTATTGGGATGGCGACGTGTACGATCAGCAACATGCCGCCATCACGAAAGACACCCATCTGGGGCTGAAGGTTCAGCACGGCATCGTCCCGATTGAATCGGATGGATCGGCCGCTTTCCTCGTGCCGGCCGACGCCAATGTCTTTTTCCAGGTCCTGGACGAAAACTACATGGAACTCCAGCGGGAACGCACCTTTGTCAACTATCGTCCCGGCGAGGTTCGCTCCTGTGTCGGCTGCCATGAACGGGCCATCGAAGCGCCGTCACAGGGCAAGAACGCGCCTCTGGCTCTTCGCCGCGCGCCTTCAGCTCCCGGCCCGCAACCGGGCGAGCAGACGGGGCGCCGCGTCATCCACTACCCCACGGATGTGCAGCCCATTCTGGACAAGTATTGCATCCAGTGTCATTCGGGCGCCGAGCCCAAGGCCAAACTCGACCTGACCGGCGAAGCGACACGCATCTTCTCCCGCTCTTACGAGAATATCCTGGCTCGCGGACTGGTACCTATTATCGGCGAAAACCATCCCAAATGGGAAAATGTCGAATATCTGCCGCCCAAGACGCTCGGCTCGCACCAAAGCAAACTCATCCAACACCTGTTGGCCGGACACAACGACATCGAACTGACACAAGAAGAAATGGTTCGCCTGACCACCTGGGTGGACTCCAACGCCCAGTACTACGGCTCCTATTATGGCCGCCGCAACACCCAATATAAAGACCATCCCAACTATCGCCCCACGCCAACCTTCGCGGATGCCATCCGCAAAACGGCGCCCCTGCCGAAGGAGGAACGATAGACGGGAGCATCAATAATTGATATCCGGCCGTCGCATTCGGAATCGCTGAAGCATTTCATGAAAGGATTGGGAGTAGAGAGGATTTTCTTTGGTGTGGAACAGATGGGTGGCGCACTCGCAATCGGAGGCGCCAAATCCTGTCGGACCGAGCGCATAGAGACGGGCGACCGCGCGGACCAGATCGCATTCCTCGCGACGGGATGAGCGAATCGGCAGAGCCACAAACGAATCTGCCTCGGCGCGCAGATAATCGACATGCCAATGGAATTGCTTTTTCCGCCGACGATGCCGGTCAATCCGGGCGGTCAGATTCTTCATGGCGGAGCCGACGTAGATATAAGTCCCGGTGTCAAATCGAAGTTCACCCAATGCGCCCACCGCAATGGTTCGGGGCTGATTCAGTTTGAGGAGCAACAGATAGGCGCCCCGGTCCTGCGCTTCCCGTTCCAGATAGTCCCATGGGATTTCAAGGCGTTTGACCCGTCCGCCCCATCGCAGATCTTTGCGCCAGTTGATGGCGACGGGATAGACGGGCAAGCGATCACGAACGCCCAACAATGCGCGGCTGAATTCCAGGTCCGTATGATAGTCGGGCATGAACCAGTCATTCCCATACGAATGAACCAGAAACAACACTGCCGCCCGTTCCGGTCCCTGCTCGTTGATCGTGGCCAGTTCGAGGAGGTGACGCCGTCCCCGCTCGGTCACGGCGTCGGGAAACATGGCCACGCGATTGCCGAAGAGGGTGACGGATTTGACTTCGAGATACAGGTCCCGCCCGTCTTCATGCAAAAGAAAATCGAAACGGCTCCGGCCGTGCTTGACCTCCGCTCGGATGAGTTCCGCTTTTTCCAGCCCCGGAATCCGCTTTTCCTCCAACAGACGTCGGGCCACAGTGTTTGTGGCATGGGTATGGAGAAAAACAGGAACGCCGTCCCGCTCGACGGCCACACAGGTAAACCGCGTCCGTCGCAGCGGCCGATTCGCGGCGCCTCCCCCACTCTCGAGTTCCGATTCTTCATCGATAATATACAAACGAACACCGGGACGAAAGAGTTCCCAAAGTCGCCCCGGATTGGGAAGGAACGCAACCACCTCACCATGGACATCGCATTCGCAGCGTACCAGGAATCGATTGGGGCGTTCCATAAAGCGCGCAACAATATGATCGGAGAAATCCATCGTCTGTCACAAGGCCTCATGAGCGGAGCGCGTCCGCCCTTGCGGCGAGACATGGCGGACCTCACACCGCAGCCACATGCCGGTGCGTTCATGGACGCGCTCCCGGATTTGCCGAATGAGTTCCAGCACATCGGCTGACGTGGCCCGCCCTTTATTGACAATGAAATTGGCGTGACGATGGGAGACTTCCGCATCGCCAACGCGCAGACCCTTGAGGCCGGTCTCTTCGATCACTTTACCGGGCGGTCCAAACCGGTTGTACATGTCCATATCGCGCACAAAAACGGACCCGCAATTCGGGGTTTTTAATGGAAAATTCCGCCGCCGTCCCTGGAGGATTTCCAGCATCTTGCGTCGTACCTGCCTCGCGTCCGCCGGTTGCAGTTCCAGCCGGGCCCCGACAACGATCACGTCCATCCTTTGCAACGCCGAGGAACGGTAGTCGAACTCGCAGTCCTCCTTCGACATTTCGATCACAGCCCCGGAGGCGTCCACAACGGACACGGACACAATCGACTCGCCGATGCTTTGCTGGAGGCTGCCGCCGTTCATGGCGACCAGCCCGCCCAAAGCGCCGGGAATGCCAATCGTATGCTCCAGCCCAGTCAGTCCAGCCCGCGCCGATGCCCGCGCCATCCAGGGAATCCAGACGCCGGCCTGGGCGTCGATCCGCCGTCCGTCGATGGTCATGACCGACAGGGCGCGACTGATCTTTATCACCACGCCATCAAATCCGGCGTCATCGAATAACAGGTTCGTCCCGTCGCCGACCGTCATCCAGGGGATATCGGCGCACGACAAAAAACGGCGCAGATTGGCAACATGTTCGACAGATTCCGGCTCCACCATAGCCCACGCGGCGCCACCGATATGCCAATAACAATGATTCCGCAACGGCTCATCGAAGCGTATGCGGCCGATGTTTTCATGGTTCAGTAGGGATTCCAGCGTCAAATCATTTCTCTCAAGCGCGAAAATAGAATATGCACGAATCAACACGGATCAGCGTGCGATTCGCGCGATTGGTGGAAAGATCACAGTCGTTCAAGGCTTCTTCAAAAAACCGGTGGCCATCATCCAGTCCTTGCAATGATCCGGCCAGCTGGAAGCGGGCAGGCCTTCGCGTCCGAGTCCGTAACCATGGCCGCCTTCCAGGTAGATGTGCATTTCCACAGGATGCTTGAATTTGCGCATGGCCTGATAGAAAACGATGCTGTTTTCCGGCGGGACAGCTTTGTCATCCGTCGAATGCGCGAGGAAGACAGGAGGCGTTTCAGCCGTCACTTGTTTTTCGTTCGAGAACTTTTCAAGCATCTCCGGAGAGGCGTCATTTCCCAGGAGATTCATGAACGAGCCTTTGTGCCAGATGGCAGGATCCGAAGAAATGACCGGATAGATCAGCACTCCGAAATCGGGGCGGGCGGATTCCTTATCGATATCGTCCATGGGCTCATAGACTTTGTCATTAAAGTGAGTAACCGCCGTGGAAGCCAGATGACCACCCGCCGAAAATCCCAGGACACCAATCCGGTTTTTATCAACGCCATAGGTATCGGCCCGCGCGCGCGCCGTGCGAAGGGCGCGTTGCACATCCTGAAGCGGCGCCGGATGGCCGTATCCTTTTCCGCGATGTCGGTACTCGAGAATAATTCCAGCCACCCCCAAAGAATTGAGCCACTGGGCCACCTGATGGCCTTCGTGATCCATGGCCAGGTGACCATATCCCCCCCCCGGACAGATGACCACGGCGGCGCCGACGGCCTTGTCAGCCGGCGGCAGATAGACCGTCAGTTTGGGAATATCCTTTTCTTCTTCGCCCAGCGCGCCCGGCGCCGCGCCGGGCCATAAGGGCATCGTTTCGGCGGCGAGGAGTCCTGCCGCCCCCATCTGCAACAAAAAAGCCGACACCCAAGCGGCTCCCATTCCCGTTTTTCTTAAAATCATGTTCCCATCTCCTGAAGCAGTGTCTAATGGATTATGGCAGATCATTCTGCGTCGTAAACGGCGAGGCCGGCAATTTTTCCATGTTCATCAAGTTGGGCTCGGCCAGTTCATCCCACGCGAACCGGGCATCCACGGGCTTGTCCACGCCTTCGGCTGTCAGCACGACCGTGTCACCTACAATTTCGGCTGTCGCGTCTTTGAAGACGCCATCCTCCCCGGCAATCTGGAAATAGGTCAGCGGCTTGCCATCCCGCGAGGTCAGCCCGCTTCCGACGTGATCGAAATGCAGAATGGCCTGGGCGCCCTTGGTCTCCATTTCCTTGAACAACGGGCCGGAATAGGCGCCCACGTCTTTGCCATAGGTCTTGGCCAACGCCCACAGGGCCAGACGCTTACCGACATCCTGCTTGTTGGTGGGATGGATGTCATTGAGCATTCCGATATCCGTGGTCACGGCCATGCCGGTGTTGGGGATGGCCAGCGCGCGGCGCTGGGCCTCCCAAATGGCCGGCAACAATTCGATGCTCTCCTGATTCGAGCGATCCTGTGTGTAACGATACGGGGCCAATTGGACAAAGTAGAACGGAAAATCCCCCTGGCGCCAAATTTCCCGCCACCCCGCAATGAGGGCTTCCATCTTGTCACGATACAGGAGACCCTCTCCCCGGTTCGATTCCCCCTGATACCAGATGGCGCCTTTGATGGCGTAGGGGACGAAGGGATGCACCATGGCGTTGTATAAACCCGTAGGCCGCTGGTTGTGATTGAGCGAATGTTCCGGCTCCTTTGGGAAAGGCGGCGTGCGGTCTCCGCTGTGCAAGGCCGCCCGCGTCTCTTTGATCCACTGCTCAAACTCCTTCAGGACAAGGCCTAAAGCGAGACGATACTGCGTGTTGGCTTTGGCGATTTCCTCCACAATGTCTTTCAGGGCCGGCACGGCGCGAAAGCCTTCGGGGGGCGTCCAGGGTTCAATGCGTGTTCCGCCCCAGGTGGCGTCAATCAGACCGATCGGAATCCCTGCTTTCAAGTGGACCATCCGGCCAAAGAAGAAGCCGGTGGCCGAAAAGCCCCGGGTTGATTCCGGTGTGCAAACCTTCCATTCTGCGCCGGGGGCATCATTGAGGGGTTGGCCTGACGTTTTATTCGGCATGGTGATGAATCGAATCCGGGGGAAATTGGCATTGGCAATTTCTTCGTCCGCATTGTCGATCGGGGAAGCCCCCCACTTGTCGCCCACACGCATTTCCATGTTGGATTGACCGGAGCAAATCCAAACGTCGCCTATCAGCACATCCGTGAATTCAAGGATATTGCCGGCGGACACGCGCAGGGTCAG
The DNA here is from genome assembly GCA_017161665.1 of Candidatus Sumerlaeota bacterium. Lineage (GTDB taxonomy): Bacteria > Sumerlaeota > Sumerlaeia > JADFCT01 > JADFCT01 > JADFCT01. Next base: position 858 of record JADFCT010000046.1, on the reverse strand, counting down.
ACCATCCGCATTGAGTTCCCTGGCCGGTAGATCAACGCGCCAGCATCCTTTAGTGTCGGCAGTTGTTTTGGCGGTGGCGTCACCCAGCGAAACGGTCACCTCCTCGCCGACATCCGCCCATCCCCAGACAGGAATCGCGATATCCCGCTGCAAGACCATGTGACTGCCGAAAATCGTGGGGACGCTGACTTCCGCATGAGAAACGACGGAAGCGACCACCAGACTCATCACAAAAAAAAGGGTTCCTGCCGAGCTGTACGCTCTTTTAAAGTTCTCCATGACTGCACCTCGCTGGCTGTGTTGGAAGCGTATCGAAATGGTCTTCGTGATCTGCAATTCAAATAACCCTTTCTAAATCCATGAATGGCAACCTGTCAAGCCTGGTCTGCCTTCCAACGAAGACGTGTCAGCCTCTCGCCCCCCCCGTCGGTCCTCAATCGGTTTTCACGGTTGCATCACCACGTCGATTGCTTTTGGATGAGGGGGCAGATCATTTGCTGCCGGAGGCGCCGGCTGATTGTGTCGAAAGAATTGCCCGTGTCTATACTCAAGGACACAAAATAATGGAAATACCGTCGGGGCGTGGCGCGGTGGAATCTTTTTTTTCGAACCATGAAGAATAGAAGGAAAAGAAGATGGTTGCGCTAATCGCCAATGCGCAATGACGCAAAGCGAATGGGAGCGCGCGGGGCGCAGCGACGATACCTTATAAGGACCGCGCCCCAGAAACCAAACATCCGCCAAGCCCCGAAGGTAGCGACATATACAAGCCCCGGGTGGAGCGACCGACAGGGAGCGGAGCCCCGGGTATGAAACGAGCACTCAAGGCGCCGGCGCGCTTTTTGCCGCGTAGCGCGC
>JADFCT010000471.1 GCA_017161665.1 Candidatus Sumerlaeota bacterium | reverse complement strand
CGTGAGCAAGCGAGGCGCCGGCGCGATTTTTGCCGCGCAGCGCGCAAAAAGCGTGACGGCGCCGACGCGCCGTCCGTCAGCGACTCAACATTTTCAAGGGAGAAAAGCGTCTAACCCACGGCGTCAATCCGGCTTCCCGGCTCATAGCCGAACCACGCGTCCGCGCTTTGTCCGGTGCGCCCGTCTTTCCAGTGAAACACGCCGCGCTCGGCCAATGAGTTGCCCCGACCATCGTCTTCCCACTTCAATGTATTGAGCAGTTCAATGGCTTCAATCCCCAATGACTCCAGGGACATGAATTCCGATGGGTCCAGACGACCGTCGGCGTTGGCATCGCGGATGACGCCGAGGGACTGAAAGACGCTGTCGCGGCGATCGATGATCTGGTCACCGTTGTCGTCAAATTTGGCCAGTTCCTCGAAGCCGTTGGCCGCGCCATGCTGATCGCCAAACAGTTCCTTGCCATTGTCAATCCGGCCATTGCCGTTGCGATCCAATGCCAGAACCCCATCGCCTTCGCGGGCAAAGGCCGTCTGATCCACCACCCCATCCCCGTCGATGTCAAAGGCCACGCCGTCGGCATAAGACGGCAGGTTCACGCCGTCGCCGTCCAGATCCAACACCAGGGGCTCGGACTGAGCGGGCCGTTCCCGCGTGCCGCTGAGTTCGATGCGCAGTTTGAAGGATGCGGTTTCCTCCATGCGGACGGTTTGAACCCGAAAACCCTGATCCGTCAATTCCGCCACGGTGGCCTCCATGCTCCGGCTCTGGGAAACTTCGATTTCCAATGTATAGGAGAACCGTTCCACCAGCATTTCGCCTTCGGCGGCAACCGGGGCGACGTTGGGATCGGACAGGGCGCTCATATCCAGAACCGGACAATTCTCGGATAATTCACACAACACTTCCTCAAATCGCGTCAGAAAGCCCTCGGTGTTGCGCACCTTGCCGTCCAGTTTTTCCAAGGCCTTCATAAGGGCGGCCAAGTCGGTGGCCAGCTGATTGTTTTTGCCCCCCAACCCTTTGAGGAACTTGTCCACGGACTGGAGAAGGCGGTTCATCTGAGGCGCGCCCTTTGTCATGGATCGCATCAGCCCCGTCAGCGAGGGGCCCCGGCCATTGCCTCCCCGGCCCATCGCGGTCGCCAGGCCCTCTTCGAGCATCCCGCGCAGGACAGCAAACAGATTGCCCCTCCGGGAACCGTCGCCCCCTTCGTCGCCGGACAAGGCGGCGAGCAGGCCGTCGGCGGACAGGGAAACGGAATCGTCAGCGTTTGGATTTGTTGGGAGTTCGGCCGGAATGGAAATTTTGGTTCCGGCGGGATTTAACGTGCGGTTCGGGCGAGCCGATGCCAGGCGCGCCGCCGTTGGGAGAAGGGCGTCATCGCCCCCCGTCAAGGTCAGCATTTTCTTCCATCCTTGGAAAAATCGCGTCATCCATAACTTTTTGGCGCTCATGGATCTTATCGTCAAATCCGCGGGCGACTTTAGGCCGGGTAGGGAGAAAATCGTTCGTTTTCGTTGAACATTGGAAACGGGCCGTTTGGAGGACCGCCTTTACCCAAGGGGCGCTTATTCTTCTCCATCCGCCTTATTTCACATCCCCCGGCTTCTCGTCCGCTTCCAGGGGGACTTCGTAGAACAGATTCAAATCAATATCCAGTTCCAGGGTATCGGAAATAAAGACCGTCTCAATCTGTGGATTCCGCTCGAAGCGTTCCAGGGCCAGTCGCCGGCGCGCCCCTGTTTTCCAATCCACGGCCGGTTGTTTCTGGCCGTCCAGCAGCGCCCAATGGGCCACGCGAATGACCGTGTCCTCCAGCGGTCCTTCAACGACTTTTTCGACCGTGTATTCATAGACGACCAAGGCCTGCCGATAGGGACGGATCGCTTCGAGGGTGGGGATTTCGGAACGCGCTTTGAGCCGCGCCTCCACGACGAGACGCGGCTCGGGCGGGCGAACCTGGATTCGCGCCAGGGCCATGCCGGCGTTGGCGGCCGCTTCCGTGGCGTCCAGGGCTCGGTTGTAGATGGCGATGCCCTCCAGCGTGCCGGCCCAGTCCCGTTCGCCTGAGGCCTCGTCGCCGAAGAGGAGTTGCTGGGATGACCAGTTGCGGAAGTCGCCTTGGATGGCATTGATTTCGCGCGTCTTTTGACCATTCAAATAACAAACCAGTCGCCCGGGTTGATAGGTCACCAGAAGATGACTGGCCTGGCGCGGCGGGATCATACACAGCCCCACCTCCGGATTCGCCCCATTCGGCCCCGTGGCGGGGGTGCGCAGGCGAAGGAAAAGTTGATCATTTTCCTGTCCCACCGTAAAGTTGCGCGAGCTGGCATCGGTTGAAAAACTGATAATCCGCGCCGGACCGTGTTGATCGCTATGGTCGGGGCGGAGGACCGCTTCGATGCTCAGTTGATTGGTTTTCTGACAGGCCGCCAGAAGGCGTTCCGCTGCGGTGGGGGCGATATACGCCCCGTCTTTGAGGATCATGGCATAGTGGCGGTCCAGACGGGCGGCGCCCCGGGCCGTCAGCGGGTCGCTGACCGGCGCGCCATCCACCAGCACGGTGTTGGCTTTGGCGCCATTTTCCCAAAGGAAAACCAATCCCTCCTGACGGCTGGGCCAGGTGGCGGGGGCGAGTGTCGCCTGGGTGGCCGCCATCACGTTTGGC
>JADFCT010000470.1 GCA_017161665.1 Candidatus Sumerlaeota bacterium | reverse complement strand
CGGAAACGGCGCCCCGGATCTGAACGGGGAACATTGATCCGCCATTTGGCGGAAAGGATACAGAAGGGAGATTGTAAGATGTTTGGAGCGATCGGACGATGGTTCAAGGCAGTCGGCTATTTATTGACGGGGCGGATCGACGCGGCGCGTCGCGTTCTGGATACCAATCCGCATGTCATGCGCGCGCAGTATGATGAAATTATCAAAGAAAAGACTGGGCGGATACAGCAGTACAAGCAGGCCGTGGCCGGATTGATCGCCCAGCAGGAACATAAACTGGCCAAAATGCAAACACTGACGGAAGAGGTCGAAAAGATCGAACGCCTCAAAGTCGGCGCCCTGGCCAAGGCCAAACAGCGGGTGACCGAAATGGGAACGGCCGACAAGGCGGCGATCCAAGCCGATGGCGAGTACCAGAAGTGTTTGGGGGCATACAACGATTTTTCGTCCACTCTGAGCGAAAAGCAGGAACGAATCACCGAACTGGAAGCGGATATTCAGGACTATGGCCGGCGGGTGAGTGAACACAAAGTGCAACTCCAGCACCTGGCGCGCGACATTGATAAACTCAAGTCCGAGTCCCATGACGCCGTGGCCGATCTCATCGGGGCCAAACAGGAGAAAGAAATTTCGGATGCCCTGTCCGGCATTGGCGAAGACGGTTCGGACAAGGAACTCCAACGCCTGAGGGATATGCGACGCGAGATCAAAGCCGAAGCGAAAATCTCAAAGGAATTGGCCGGAACGGACGCCCGCGTTCAGGAAGCCGAATTTCTGGAGTATGCGCGCACTTCGTCGTCCAATTCGGAGTTTGAATCCCTGGTCGGCCTGGCGGGCAGCGTGGATGCAAAGACCGACGAAAAGCCCGTCCATTCGAACGAAGCCAAAACCGCCTTGCCCGAATAACGCGACAGGGTAAGGTCCGATCGTCAAGCCGTATCACTCGAAGTCAAAGGAGAGAGCAATGATGAAACGTGGTTGGTTGATCAAGATCCTGGTCGGGACGGTTTTATTCGCCCGGATCCATGGAGCGGAGGCGCCGGCCCAGACGGCGCCCACCTTTTCGCTTGCCTGGAGTGAATATCCGTCCTGGAGCGCTTTTGGTGTGGCCGATCAGGCCAAAATCATTGATGGCAAAAAAGGCGAACTCGGCCCCGTGGAAGAAAAATGGAATGTCGATATTGTCCTGCATCAGGCCGACTATGATCCCTGTTTGGTCATGTATGGTTCTGGACAGTGTGACGCGGTTTGCATCACGAACATGGACGCCCTGGCGCCGAGTCTGCGCCGCAAATCGGTGGCGATTCTGCCCACTTCGACGAGCGAGGGCGCCGACGCGTGTATTGTGGTTGGCGACATCACGGACATCAAACAACTGAAGGGCAAAAAGGTGTACGGTCTGGCCAAGACTGTTTCCGAGTATTGCTTCGTTCGCAACCTGGAACTCGTGGGGGAGAAGGAGGCCGACTATCCGTTTACCAATATGGATCCGGCGGCCGCCGCCATGGGCATGCAACTCAAGCAGGCAAAATTCGAGGCGATTGTGGTGTGGAATCCGTTTGTCTTGGAGACACTGAACAAGCGCAAAGACGCGCGGGTTCTTTTTGACTCAACGCAGATTCCCGGCGAAATCATTGATATGGTCGTGGTGAGCCAGGCGTCGCTGGATAAACCCGGCGGCGATCGGTTCGCCATGGCTGTGTGCGAGGCATTCTATCGTCTCAATGAGCGCATCGCTGATCCCCAAACCCGGGACAAAACGCTGGTTGCTCTGGGTGAGAAATTTTCGAATCTGGACCTGGCCTCCATGCGTAAGGTGGTCAAGCAAACCCGTTTCTACGCCAAACCCGAGGAGGGACTCAAAGTCCTGACAGACAAGGAAACCTCCCGCATCATGGGGCGGGTCATCAAATTCTGTGTGGATCATGAGATCACCGCCAAGGCCCCGATCGTGGGATTTGGCGATAAGGAATCGGCTTCCAAGGCCGATTTCCGATTCGATCCGACTTTCATCCGGGGCGCACAGGCGAAGATGTAGAAGGGCATGAGAAAGTCGTGACGCATGAACCGCGAAGAGTCTTTGGAGGCTGACCAAACGAAAGATGGCACTGTCGAGGGCGCCGGCCCTCGGCAGTCCGCCTTTGTCGAATCCTATCGCCGCCTTGATGACACGGAGAGCGAGGATTTTGATATCGCCTTCTGGCAGCGCCAAGGGCCGGAGGCGATTTTTGATGCCGCCCGGGAACTGATCCGGGATTGGCAGATCGTGAGACAAGGCCATGCTGAAGAGCCCCGAATGGATCGAACTGTTGAGTATTATGGCAAGAAATGACGTTCGGTATCTGGTCGTGGGTGGTTATGCGGTCATGCGATATGGGGAACCGCGTTTTACAAAGGATTTGGATTTGTGGATTGCGAACGATAAGGAAAATGCGCAGCGCGTGTACCAGTCCCTCAAGGCGTTCGGAGCGCCTTTGGAGGATTTGGAGGCCCATGATTTTTCGAATCCCGAGTATTACTATCAGATGGGGCGGCCGCCGCTGCGAGTGGATATCATGATGTCCGTCACGGGGCTGGATTTTGATCCGGCATGGGAGAGACGTGAAACCGTCACAATTGAAGGTCTGGGGGTTCCCTTTCTCACGCGAGCCGACCTTCTTGTCAATAAACGGGCCTTAGGCC
>JADFCT010000469.1 GCA_017161665.1 Candidatus Sumerlaeota bacterium | reverse complement strand
GGTGGTTACGACGATGAGGGCTTGCGATTCGCGATTCATAATGTCGCCTGTGATCTGTTCCAGGATCCGGGCGTTCTTCTGTAGGAGATCGATTCGGGACTCGCCGGGCTGCTGTTTTGCCCCTGCGGTAATCACGATAACCTCTGCATCGGCATAGTCGTCGGGTGTTCCGGCGCGAACCAGTGTTGCGGGAACAAATGGAAGCCCGTGCGCCAAGTCAAGCGCCTGACCTTCGGCCAGTTCCTGCCGCGTATCAACCAGGACGATGCTTTCCGCCGTCCCGCTTTGGAGCAGGGCGTAGGCGAACGATGCCCCTACGTCTCCTGCTCCGACGATTACGACTTTGCGGGATATATATCGTTCGCGCCCGATTTCAAGGTTCTGGTTGGACTCCATGGTTACTCTCCAGTCATGTTCTTCAATGCCATCCCAGGGATGGCGATGAAATGTGATCGTGGTCCAGCATGCAGGGAGGCTGGATCGAGGATTTCGCGGACAGGCGGAGCGCTTTCGCCGATCCCCTGGCGAACACCAAGCCCGGTCCACCCAGTGCCGCACCCCTGCGCCTCGTATCGGCGCGGGATCGGCAACTGACGCGCCACGCGATGCCCCACTGCGGTCAATGCATCGCGCCCGCAGTGTTCCACGATCCAATCCATTGGATAGCCCACCGCCGCCTCGTGATCGGGCGCCGACACCGACCGTGCAAAGTTGTCCGCCTGGTCGTGATTCACCTAAAATGCCACGATCATATGTTTTTCAGCCATGAATAACGCCTTACATCGCGCTCGTTGACCAGACTATAGGGGGATCCCCCTGGCGCCGTCTGCTACCGAGGTTGCAATGGCTTTTTTTTTTGTGGGTCTTTTTTTGCTACTTAAAGTGGTGGTCACGCCAATTTACGCATGAGACTTACAGATTCAGAATGTGGGTGGAACCTGTAAAAATAATTGCCGATCAGGATAAACAGGTATTTACGATTTCAATACCCACTATTCCTGCCATGCTCCAACTGATGTTCGTGCGTTTCAGACTTGAGATTTTCCCTTGCTTCAAAAGACTCGCCCTGACAATTCCAAGGTGGGTTCTGCCCACAACTCAATTTCATTAATGCGTCGCCTCCGCTGCCCCAATATCCGCCTGCCCCGACGTTGTTGGCGATCCATGGCGTCGGTCGAATATGGCGACGCGATGTTTCTCATTCAAGACGATCACGTGGTTGAGTCACTTTTCAATCGAAGTTGCCGGGTAGCCCTTCGGACAAAGATTTCAAAAATATTTGCCCACAGCAACCCAGGTAGCAGACGGCACGATGGGGGGCGATTATCATAATATTGTCGAGTGAAAGCCACGAGACAAGACTTGAGGTTCAAACAAAGTGGATTGGCGTGTGATTTGTATATTGTAAGGAGACGAACCCGCCTCAACCCAGGCAGACTCCGGGGTTGGCCATGAAATGTGACGGACAATTAGCAGGATATCGCAAGGGAGACAGAGAATGAGCGCGATCACAATGAAGGACGGCACGCAGATCTATTACAAGGACTGGGGCACAGGACCGGCGGTGGTGTTCAGTCACGGTTGGCCCCTCAGTGCGGATAGCTGGGAAGCTCAGATGGTGTTCCTGGCTTCCAACGGCTATCGTTGCATTGCCCATGACCGGCGTGGCCATGGCCGGTCGAGCCAGCCTTGGAACGGCAACGATATGGACACCTACGCCGCCGACCTCTCGCAGCTCATCGAAACGCTTGACCTGAAGGATGTCGTCCTCATCGGATTCTCCGCGGGCGGCGGCGAAGTTGCCCGCTATATCGGCCACTACGGCACGAAACGGGTGGCCAAGGCTGCGCTGATTTCCGCCGTTCCGCCGCTGATGCTCAAAACAGATGCCAATCCCGATGGCCAGGCGATTGAGGTGTTCGACAAGATTCGCCTTGGTTCCGTTGCCGATCGCTCGCAGTTCTACAAAGACCTCGCCAGCGGCCCGTTCTTCGGGGCCAACCGACCCGGCTCCAAGGTCTCGAAGGGTATGATAGACTCGTTCTGGCTCCAGGGGATGCAGGCTGGTCACAAGAACACCTTCGACTGCATCAAAGCGTTCTCGGAGACGGATTTCACCGAAGATCTCAAGAAATTCGACGTACCGACGCTGATCATTCACGGAGACGACGACCAGATAGTGCCGATTGGCGCCGCGGCGCTGCGCTCATCGGAGTTGGTCAGGAAGGCGACCCTGAAGATATATTCAGGCGCGCCACATGGTATTGTGTACACGCACAAAGAACAGATCAACGCCGATCTGCTGGCATTCCTCAAGACCTAAGGCCGCTTTGCCGCACAGGGTACGCTTGGCAGTTAGGTCGAGGCCCCAAAATATGTAACAAGAAGGAGAATAGACATGCCAACATTCGGATCGCCCTTTTCAGGGTTGGCAAACGGCAGGAAGCTCACGGATGCGGAGCTTGTCAGAGCCGTTCGTTTCATGGTGGCCTCGGAGTATGAAGCGACGCAGTTGTATATGCAGCTTGCCGAGTCAACCGACAACAAGCTCGCCGTGGCAGTGCTCAAGGACATAGCGGATGAGGAGCGTGTGCATGCTGGAGAGTTCTTGAGATTGCTCCACGAGCTCGCCCCCGATGAAGAGAAGTTCTATGCCGAGGGGGCGGCAGAAGTAGAGGAGGAAATT
>JADFCT010000468.1 GCA_017161665.1 Candidatus Sumerlaeota bacterium | reverse complement strand
CGTTCATCTATTCCACGCCCGCCGGAACGACGGATGATCAAGTCTTCGAATTCATTATCGAAGTCATCGATACCAGCGGCAAGCGGACGATCGCGGACAACGGCGGCGTCTATCAACTGGTCATCAACGGCCGCAATCCGGAACTCGAACTGGACACGACGCTCAGCGGCGACTCCCTTTCCATGACGCTGAGCAACACGGGCGGCTCGACGGCCTTCAACACGCGGATCTTAATGGCCTTGGAAGGCATGTTGCCCAAAAACAAGCCGGCCGGCGCCAAGGCCATGTATCTCAACAACCCTGCCGGACTGACCGGCCAGATCATTCTGGTCCTCGAAACACGGAATCTGGACGCGGGCGAAACCCTGGCCCTCGGCTCCATGGCCTTCCATCCCTTTGTCGTGGACGACGTCCCCAATCTGGATTATCGGATCGTCGCCTGCAACATCTATACCTATCACATGGACGGATCGGAGCACACCCGAACCGTTCCCGTCGATCAATACAACTGGGACGACCCGTCGGTCCTGGCCAGCATGACCTATTCGAGATACGTCATCCTGACAAACCTCTTCAAGATGTCCGTGGAATATGGCCTGCCCAATCGCAAAGACATGGACCTGCTGACCCGGTTGGCCTATTTCGCCTCCAAACGAGGCGCCGTCATCGCGACCACGTCCTTTGAATCCGACCATAACATCCTGGCGTATTTGAAAGGCAATCTGGATGGCGTCATTTCGGAGTACTGGCAGGACGGGGGTTATCTGCTCATTTACGCCCCCATCAGCATTATTCCCGGGCACGCCTACAGTTTTGACGATTATCACCCCGTGGCCTGCGACAACTTCTACGCTAATCTGAACGGGGACGGAAAACATCGGCCCGAACTGGCGGTGGGGCGCATCACCGGCGACAACGCCGAGGTCTATCCCCATGTCCTGGATCGGTCCTTGTCCCCCATCCATTATGAGCAATCTCTGTCTATGAGCGGTCGGGGCGACGGCGAAGGCGCCTTTTATGACAGCGCCGTTCAAGCCACCTCCCGACTGAAAGAACGGTTTGCGATTCCGACCACCGTCCGACTCAAAACGATTGATAAACCAACCGATGAGGCTCGGGCCTATCTGTTGGCCAACGGCTACTTCGAAGATAAGGATTTTTTCTTTTATCGCAATCACGGCTCGGAGGGCGGATGGGGGGATCTGATCAGTTACCACCAGATGGACTCCATCTGCTTTGGCTCCCGCTATCCCATCATCTATTCCAAGACCTGCCTGACCGGCACGCAAACCAACTCGAACGGCCTGGCCCTGCGAATGCTCGAAAACCATGCCGCCGTTTTCATCGGCGCCACAGAAGTCACGTCACGGTTCAAAAACAACCAGATGGCCCGGCTGGTGCTGAATCGCTACAAGGACGGAATGACCATCGGTCAGGCCCTGCGGGGCGGCAAACGCAAAGTGGCCGATTCCATTACCTGGTCGTCGCTCGCTTCGGAAGACGCCCAGCGCCGCAATGTCATCACGGCCTATAATCTGTATGGTGATCCCATGCGCGACGCCGCCGACGGCGCGCCCATTCAAATCGCGAACCTGGCGCTGGAAGCCGAGGAATTGCCCGTGGGGCGCGCCATCGTTTCAATCCCTGTTCCCAAACTGACGTTTTCCTCTGATAGCGGCATCGATTTTGTTTCCATTGACGCCGACGGCGGCGATTATTACTCTGAGCCCGGCGAGGTGGTGGTCCCGTGCTATACGCAATCCTATACCCTGCCCGCCGGCGCGCGCGTCACCCATGTGACTTTGGCTGAGCGAACCAATCAAAAGACGTTTTCGGATGTGATCCTGCCTATCGATGTGGGCAACGAAAAACGCCCGCTCACCCATCCCAACCCGTCCGCCGTCTATCCCACCGAGGAATTTGTATGGCGAACAGACAAGTCGCCGACGGGGGAAACGGAACTGATCCTGACGGCGCTGCCCTTTGTTTATGACGCGCGCCGCCAGTCGGCCGTCTTTTATCCGCATTTCGAGTTCACCATCGATTCCGTTCTCTCACCCGTGACGATCACGTCGGCGGACTGTTTAGATCCTGTGGTCCCCCTCAATGGGAGCGCGCGGGTGGCCGTGACGGTCGCGAACACGGACATCACCGCTCAATCCGTCCTGTTGATGGCGCGTTTCTATGATGAGAACACCTTCGAGTTCCTGGGGTCCGCCAGTGAGACCGTTTCCGTGCCGGCGACCCAAAAGGTCCGGCCCGGTCAGGCGAGCAAAACGCTGGTCTGGTCCGCGACGGACATACGTCCGGTTTCCTGCGTCGTTGAAATCAGTGTGTCTCTGGCCAAAGTCAAACAGGATATCGCGTGGAGTTCGTGCCGGATTGGCGCGCCCGGAATGACGATCTCCCGCATGGATTTCAACTGGGGAACCACTCATCCGGAATATGTGAGTGACAACGATGATGTCGTGCCCATGATCATCGAGACGACCAATACGGGAGATTGTCCCGTGACGGGGACGCTACAGGTGACGATCCTGCGGTTGGCCGACAGTGTCCGCGTCGCAGGCTGGGAATCGGATTTCACGGCCTTGGCCACCGGCGCGACGCATCAGTTTACCCACAGCTGGACCAGCGTGGGGCTTGCGGATGGCAAGTATGTCTTGCGGGCGTGGACACAATTTGATGGCGGTGT
>JADFCT010000467.1 GCA_017161665.1 Candidatus Sumerlaeota bacterium | reverse complement strand
ACGGGGGTGCGGGCGCGACGGAAACGCCGGCCAGCGCTGGAAAGGAAGAAGATACCGGAATTCACTTTGAGGCGGAAGAGGAGGGGACCATAGAGGCTTCCAATGCGGAGGAGATCTATCAGACCTTTTTCCAGGAGCCGCGCCCCGCGGCCACCGAGGATCAGCTGCGGGAAACCCAGAAACGGCTCAAGGCGATCTACCTGGCCAATCAGGTCATCGCGAGTGAACGCAATCTTCAGCGCCTTTTCGCGCGCGTGATCGATCAGGTGTTTGCGCTGGTACCCGCCCATAACGGCGTTATTCTCATTCGCGATGAACGCACGGGCGAAATGGTCACGGAATATGTCAAGTCGGGCGTGGCGGACGGGGAAATCAAGATCAGCTCCTCCATAGTCAATCGCGCCATGGATCGCGGCGAGGCCATTATCACCTTCAATGCCGCCGATGATTCCCGCTTCGATGCGGGTGCCAGCATTATCGCCCAGAATATTTCCTCGGCCATGTGTGTGCCCCTGACCCATCAGGACGAACGGCTCGGCGTGATTTATGTGGATACCCGGGGCACCAGGAACGCCTTCGTCGGAGGCGACCTGGAATTGCTCGTCGCCCTCGCCGGACCCGCCTCCATCGCCATCAAAAACGCCCAGTTTCTGCACAAACTGGAACAGGCCTATAAGGACACCCTGATCGTGTTGGCCAACGCCATTGAATTGCGGGATCATTATACCGTCGGCCATACCTGGCGGGTGACCAACTTTGCCACGGTCCTCGCCCGTGAGCTGGGATGGGATGAGGAAAAGCTTAAAGAAGTCCGTATGGGCGGCGTCCTCCACGACGTGGGCAAGGTCGGCGTGCCCGACGCCATCCTCCAAAAACCGAATACACTGACCGATGATGAGTATGCGCAGATGAAGGTGCATCCCGAGCGCGGTGCCCGGCTGATGCAGGATGTGGGCTTTCTGCATCCCCTGATCCCCTATTGTCTCTATCACCATGAACGATTCGACGGCAAAGGCTATCCCTTTGGCCTTAAAGGCGACGAGATCCCCATCGAGGGCCGCCTGATTGCCGTGGCCGATACACTCGACGCCATCACCAGTAGCCGACCCTACCGGAAGGGAAAAGATCCGGAACTGGCTCTCAAAATCATCGAAGAAGGGCGGGGCACCCAGTTTGATCCGGAATGCGTCGACCTCCTCGTCCGCTGCTACCGCGACGGAAAAATCGACAGCGTACTTCAGGAATTCTTTAAAAAAGAGGCCCGCAGTATCGCCTGTCCCTTCTGCAGCACCTTCATCCGTCTGCCCGAGGATGTCGCGGAAGGCCAGGAATTCGACTGTGATGTCTGTCACCGCCAGATTCGCGTCCTTAAAACCAATGACGTTTATTACGGCGAATTGGTGCCGCAGGGATAGCCCGGCTGAAATCCTGGTGTGGCGATGGCGATTTATGCGTTCAAGCCCGACATTTAACCGGGAAATACGTCCACCGCTGGTGCACCAAGACCAAAAAGCGGAAACAGGTGCGAGGCCTGATGTTGCTTCCCCACTGGCGTCCGGCCTGACAAAACAGGTATGCTTTTCTTATGGCGCATCAACATCGTTTTTACATAGCACCGCCCCCCCCGGTAAACGATTCTGTGGCACTGTCCGGCGAGGAATCCCATCATGCACTGAAGGTCGTTCGCGCGCGGGTGGGCGATGCCGTGTCACTTTTCGATGGCCGGGGCCGGGAATATAGCGGTATCGTTTCAGAGGCCGGTCGTCGCGACGTGATCATCGCCCTCGAAGCGGTGCGGGAAGTCCCGCCGCCCGCGCCGCGGGTGATTCTGGCCCAGGCGTGGCTGCACCGGGAGAAATCACTGGAGGAACTCATCCGCCGGGGCACGGAACTGGGCGTCACGGAGTTCTGCTTCTTTCGCGGGGATCATTCCGAGCGCGATCCCAAGGTGTCGGACAAGTTCCATCGGCTTGCTGTGGAAGTGTGCAAACAATGCGGCCGTTCCTGGCTGCCTGAATTTACCACCGCCAGAAACATGACCGAAGTGCTTGCGCGTCCCGAACCCGACAAGCTGATGGCGTCGATGGACGCGCCGCCCGTACCGTTGAAGGCGGCATTGTCGGGGAGGGCCGTGATCATGATCGTGGGTCCCGAGGGTGATTTTACACCGGAAGAAACCGAAGAGGCGCTGGCCGCGGGCGTGAAGCCCGTCTCTCTGGGCGCTACGACTTTCCGGTCTGAAATTGCCGGGGCGGTCCTGACGACGCTAGTGCAATATGAATTGGGAAAACTGGGACCAAAAGAGTAACGATTGTTTCCAGCAGGGTACGGTTCAACCGCCGTTGGGCTGGAGCGGTGCGGCAAGCCGCACCGTCTCGCAGAGCACTGCTCGAACCACCGAAAAGCGCTTGCTCCTGGCGGGTCGGCAGTGATCCCTGCCCCCGCCATGATCACACTGACGGCGCAGGCGAATTGTTTCCATGCTTTCTCGCCCTTCCGGCCTTTGCCGTGGTACCATGATCGCATGAGGAACGCAAAGTGGTTTATTATCGCCGCCGGCGCGATTGGCATCGCCTTTCTGGTGAAGAGTCCGTACATGGCCTTCACGCTGTATGCTTTTCTATTGCTGCTGACCCTGGCGAATCTTTCGTCGCTGGCGTGGCTGGCCGGGCTGGACTGTACGCGCAGCATTTCGCAGACGACCCTGCGGCAGGGAGACGA
>JADFCT010000466.1 GCA_017161665.1 Candidatus Sumerlaeota bacterium | reverse complement strand
GCACCCATCACATCGTGGGCGTGGTGGGCGCATACGCCCTTTATGGCTGAGCCGGGTATCATCGGAAGGCCGTAAACCGGGTGCAACGCCAGGCCGAATTCAAGCACGGAGGCTCCACCCAGACCAATGAAGATCCGATCCCTCGCGGTTAGCTCGGCGGTTGCGGTGACGGGGGCGTCAGCGATCAGCCAGGCACGCCATCGTTTGAATGCCGTTTCATAAAGGGGCATGACTGGCTTCAGATTACCCGCGTCGCACATGTGATCAAGGCAGGCTTCCCGATGTCGATAATCGCGGCTGACGTCAATGGCCGGCTGATAGCGCTGGATAAATAGCCCCGGATTTTCCGGGCGGCGGTTTCGCGTGATGCCGTCGATTCGATTTCTTATAGCGGTTTCACTCATTGCCGTCTTCTCCAGGCTCCACCTTCAAAACGCTCTGGGCGTATCGCTTATGCCATCTGCAAAGGATCAACACCTCGCGGGTCAACCGAATGTATCGGTTCAGGTCGCAATCCAGCAGATGCGCGTGGAGCGTGCTATCATCCGCCAGAATGTTCAGCGACTTGAGTTCCGCTTCCAAGTTCGCCAGCAGCTTTTGATGATGTGGCTTGTTTTTGGCCTTGTAAAAGGCAATGGCCGGTAGCAGACCGGCTGTGCGGATCAGGATGGGGGCCGCCAGGGCCAGGCTGCCGTAGAGCTTCCCCATGGGATCGTTTTCCAGCGGTTTTATATGGTCAAATACCTTCCGCGCGCGGACCTGATCACGTTTTTGCATTTGAATCCCCCCCTTTTCCCACAAAGCGCATGGCGCAAATGCCCTTGCCGGTGGTGGCCTTGCCGCCAATCTGGAGGGTGAGCGAGGCATCCGCGAAATCGGCAAGAATGTCCGCCGCCCGATGCCGGGGGGCGGTGAAGCTGTCATTTGCGGCAATCATGCCCGCCAGAACCGACTCGGCCGGGATCGATTCCTCATACCAGAGGGCGCCCTTCTGAACCGTGCCCGTGTTGGGGTCCAGTTTGATTCGGGCCGTCACAGGCAGGGCCGTATCGCACAGAAAACCGAAGAGTTCATCGGCGACCAGAGCCATCCGGGGAGCAGCCACATCCCGACCCCATTCCGGCTCGAAGGCCCAGCAGCGAAGGGCCTTTTCCCAGATCTTCCAATCGACATTATCCACATCCGACTTAAGTTCCAGATCTTCCAGCAGCAGCATGCCATCCACCAGGTTTGTCTTGGAGGACACCAATGCTTCCTCCAATCCCGGCTCGGGCACGCTGGCGGGATTGGCGAAGCCGGCCTGTCGGAGGTCTGTGGCGAACCGGCGCAGAGCCATGGGACAGGAGACATAGGCAAACACGCCGGCAAAACTGCGCGTTGGCAAAAGCAGGATTCGGGCGTCGGTGATCATTAATGCGGCGGCATGTGGAGCGGCCTCCGGATCGGCATCGGCGAAATCGGGTCCAAAAGCGGCGGCTATGCCGGTTTTCCATCTTGATGTGTTGTTTCGGAAATAATCCCTCATTACGCCCTTCACCGTTGAGCCGGGAATGAGGGGAAATCCCGTGGCCGCTTCCCGTGCCGTTGGCAGATCGACCTCTCCGACTCCCTGACCGGTGCCGCAATGCACATTGGTGAGGGCCTGAACGAAATAAAGCTTCTGCTGCGTGGTCTGCTGTGTCATCGATGTCACTCCTTGCCGTTGATGGAATCCAGGCGGGATCAAATCCGCCAGTTGCCCACGATTACACGCCCAAACCCGTCTTGAAGCGCGGACGAATCCTCGCACAGGGAGCGATTCCAGAAGGTTCGGGCGACCGCCGCCGCGTTCACGCCATTTTCCAGTTCCACGAAATAGACCGATCCGGCGGGCACCATCTTCCGCATGGGCTTGGGCGCGCCCTGATTGCCGATGGTCATGTCCCATCCGTGGCATGCCTCCCAACGCGGTACGCGGGCGGACAGGAGCCGCATGCGAATGTCCTTCAGGCCCGGCACGGCCTGAAAACCGCCGCTCTCCGCGGAGGCGCGCAACCATTCCGGCGCCCAGCCGCCCCTGAAAAGGCCCGGGGTGGTCAGCACCAGGCGCAGGCCTTTATCGGCGCCAACTTCCGCTGGGGGTTCCGGCCAGGATACCCGCGCGTTTTTCCAGCGCAGGTAAACCGGACGGCGATCTCCGCCCAGGGCTGCCACATCCAGATCCGGCGGGTTATCTTCATCCTCGATGGACACCCTCGCGGCGATGGAAAGCCCCTCCTGAAACCGGATGCCCATGGTGGTGAACAGACGCGATTCGGCGGCTGCCCCCGCGTCCGAGTCGATACAGACATGGGCGCGATCTTCAATCTGGCCGGCTTCCGCCCCCAGTTCGTTGGGATGAATTCCGCCATTATTGCCCAGATGCGCTTCAATCAGCCACCGTTTCATCGTCTCCCACCGCCAGAAGGCGGGAGCGGCGCCATGTGGTTTGCGGTCGTCGTCCACGAACGGGTGGCGCCATGCCGGAAATGGCAGATCCGTGCCGGCGCCGGACACCGTCGGCAGTGGGCGAGCGGGCTTGATGGAAAGAAGGCCCTCCTCGGCATCGCCGCTGGCGGGGAAAGCCACCGCGTCCGCCGGGGCCGGCAGGCACGGCGCGTGGCCGTCTTCGGTTTTGATAACCGGTAGAAAACCCTTAAGGCCAATGCGTCGCGCCTCGGCCACGCGGGCCGCGTACCGATCCGCATCC
>JADFCT010000465.1 GCA_017161665.1 Candidatus Sumerlaeota bacterium | reverse complement strand
GCTTCCTCGACTTCGATCTGTCGCTGTTTTCGCCGTCGTATCAACAATCGTCGTATCAGTCCTCCTATCAATCCTCGTCCTATGCTTCGGGCGGCTATGCCGGGGCCTACGCCAATGAGCCGAACAGCGCCGCCTACACGGCCTATCCGAACCAAACATCCGCCTACTACGGGGCCAACACGGCCTATCCGAACCAAACATCCGCCTACTACGGGGCCAACACAGCCTATCCGAACCAAACATCCGCTTACTACGGGGCCAACACAGCCTATCCGAACCAAACATCCGCTTACTACGGCGCCAGCACGGCTTCGCCGTATGGATCCTATGCCTCGCAGAGCGCTTATTCCGCTTATGGCGGCGGCTACCCCGCCTACGCCCAGACCAGCGCCTACTCGTCCTTTGCGGCGCCAGCCGTCCCGGTGACCACGACGACCTGGCAGCCCGTCACTGCGGTGTCCTATCAGCCAGTCGTCACAACCACCTATCAACCCATGACGACCACCACTTATCAACCAGCCCCCTATGTGGCGGCGACGCCTTTCTATTCATCGACCACCACGTCCTATTATTCGCGTCCGGCGACCAGTTACGGGTATACCCGCTACACCAGTTACACGTCGACACCCGCTTACTGCCGTCCCCCCTCGGCGTTTCACGCCGGCGTGAGCATCGGCGGCGGCAGCCTGTTCTCTCTGGATCTGGGCCTCTTTTAGTCCCAGGGTTGCGACAGCGTCGAAGGCCCATCCATTAACGCAAAGCCCCGCCACGGAAGCGACCGAATCGCTTCTCGAGGCGGGGCCTTTTCTTTCTCCGATCAGGCAGCCGGTCAGGAACCCTCTGAAGGAACCGCCGCAAGGGGACCGATATACTGATCGGCGACGACAATGTTATCGAACCAGACCTCGCTGACATGGCCCGGCTTCGCTTTCGTGATATACACATAGGTCCAGAGGTAATTGATCGTCAGCGCGTCGGATGAGCGCCATTGGATTCCCTCAAAAGCCGTGGAGGCTTGGGCGTCCGGATTCCACCAGCCCCCGGCCCAGTGACCGCGCGGGAAGCCCGGACCGGCATGGCTGACCACCTGACCGTCCCTCCGCCAGAGTTTGCCATCAATCCAGAAGGCCTGCTCGCCATTCGTTTCAGAGACCGGATCGTTGATCCGAACCATCATTTCCACGCAAATCCACTCGTCTTTTTTGACCGGAGGCCGGGAACCGCCCGCCAGAAACGGCGTTCCCCAATAATTCCCGTCCCCGTGCATCCGCATCCCCTGCCAGTAGGAATAAAAGTCCCATGACCAGTCTTCCCCGAAGGGCTCGACCCCCGTGGTGAAGCGTTTGGCGCCGTCGGGGCGGATGCCCGCGCCCCCCTGGGGCCAGGGCGTGGACGGATTGAAGCCGCCCAGATGGGTTCCAAAGTGATGGATGGGCGCGCACTCGGCATCGAATTTGACATAAAATCGGGCAAACACCTGGTTATGGCCGGGCGGCAGGCGACGATACAACTGCGAGCCCGTTCCCTGGCCGCCGACGTGGCGGATTTTCAGGGATTGCCGATCCGCCGCCCCGGCGGGGGCGTCTTCCACGAAGGCCATCCCGTCCACGTCCACAACCGTTTCCCAACGGGATTTCAGATCCTTGGGCGTCCCGGCGTCGAAACGTTCCACAAAGAAGACATGTGGGTCTTTTTCGATCCCTGCGTCTCCCGGATAACGGGCCGCCAGCCCCTGCGCGCCTTCCGGTAGGGGCTGGCGGGTCTGCGCGTCAGCGACCTGGGCAACGGAATTCCCAACCGCAGTCAGAGCGAAGGCCAAGGTCAGAATAGTAACTATGGGATGCAACCGACGGGTTAATGCTGATTTCATGGCGAAGGCTCCATCTGAACAAAGATAAGACAATCTTTTGATAAAATGCATTTGGGGGCGAAGCAGACAGCCCACCATGACAGCTTCGCCCCCAGGGTTTCACCAAGAGCAAGAAGCCCATGGACACTTTCAAAACTTCCCGACAATAATGCGTTCCATCCGATCCGCCAGATCCGTCAAATACGCCTCGTCGCCGCCTGCCACTTCGGCGGTGATGAATCCTTCGTATTTGATTTCGAGCAGGGCCTTGCGGGCTTCCTTCCAGTTCACATCGCCCTCAAGAAGGTTCTTCCACTGATACCCCTGTCGCTTGAAGTCCTTGACGTCCAGTTTGATGATTCGCTTGTTCAATGTCCGAATCCAATGTTGGGAAAACCCAAACAGAATCACATTGCCGAGATCAAAATAGGCGCGAACCATGGGGCTTTGGAATTCATCGATATAGCGGGCAAATTCGAGGGGGCTTAAGAGAAATTTGTTCCACACATTTTCGATGGCGATGGCGACGCCCAGTTCTTCGGCCAGCGGAACCAGTTTGGCCACGTTGGCGTGGGAACGGTCATAAGCCTCGGCATAGCCCACTTGTTCCGTGACAATGGCCGGAACCAACAGGACCGTATCGACATCGATTGCCTTGGCGTGACGCAAGGCGATCTCCATATCTTTCAATCCCTGATCGATCACCTTGGGATCCGGATCAGACAGGGGCGCATGCCAGCCCCCGCGCACCAGTCCGTGAATGGGGCAACCGCACTTCCGAGCCAGGTCCGCCTGCCGACGGGCGGCGTCCAGGTCACTGGTGATGGTCTGGTCCAGATCGACGCCGTCATAACCGCACCGGGCGGCGAGTTTGAACTTCTCCTCGTCCGTCAGGTCCC
>JADFCT010000464.1 GCA_017161665.1 Candidatus Sumerlaeota bacterium | reverse complement strand
GTCCCAAATTCGCCTGGGCCGCGGGACTGGCCGTTTTCGAGTCCATTCTGGGCCCATCCAATGCTCTGCGGGCGCCCGTGGCCTTTGCTTTTGTGCTGCTCCTGCTGCTGGTTTATCGCATCGCCTGGGCGCTGAGCGGGCGACTGGGCGGCCTGGCGGCCGTTGTTCTCCTGGCCACCCTACCCCATGTCTGGGCGCTGGCCCATCTGGCGGTGGCCGAGATCTTCGCCGCCCTCACCTTTCTGTTGACCGCCTGGTGTTATCGGCGGGGGTTGGATTCCCGCGCATGGATGCTTCTGGCCGGCGGCGCCTTCGGGCTGGCGCTGAATACGAAAATTCAAGCCGTGCTGATCCCCGTCATGCTGATCCCCTGGGCCTATCTGATCGCCCGATCCCGGCGTCACGGGGCCATCTGGCTGCCGATGGTCCTCATTGGTCCCCTCGTCGCCGTGGCGGGATGGCCCTGGCTGTGGCCCAATCCTTTGGGCCGCGGGATCGAATTCCTGAAATACTACGCCGATCACGGTCAGACGGCGGTTTATTATCTGGGCCAGAAGTGGAACCTCGGCCCCCTGCCGCCCTGTCCGTGGCATTATTCGTGGGTCATCACGGCCGTCACGTGGCCGCCGGCGACGCTGGTGGCCTTTCTGGGAGGCGTCGGCGTGGCGCTGTGGCGAAACCGTGACGCGCCCCTTTTCTGTCTGATCGTGATCTGGGCCTTGTTTCCGATCGCCTTCAATTCCCTGCCCTCGCAGTTGAAGTACGATGGCACGCGCCTGTTTGCCTGGGCCTTTCCGGCCGCGGCGATCACGGCGGCCGTGGCCCTGGAGGCTGCGACGCGCTGGCTGATGGGGGACGAGACGAGTCGGACCCGCAAAGGCCTGGGCGGACTGGTCTATGGCGGCGTCCTGATGGCCAGCGTCCTCGCCACCGCCTCTTCCCACCCCCACAATCTTTCCTATTTCAACGCTTTGGTCGGCGGAACGCCCGGCGCCGCGGAACGCGGTTTTGAAGTCACCTATTGGGGGGAATCCCTCACGCCCGCCGTGATCGAGGAACTCAACGCCCTCCTCCCGCCCGACGCCATCCTTATGACCCGCGCCCTCCACGACCGCGCCCTCCTCCATCAGCAGGCATGGGGCCTGTTGCGGCAGGATATCCGCCTCGGCGGGCCGGAAGAGGCCCAATTCATCCTGCTCCAGAACCGGCGGGGCTTCTGGGGCGTGGCGGACTGGGCGGATCTGGACGAATATGAGAACCGCCAACCCGAAAAAATGACGGTCTGGGACCACGAGGGCGTCCCGCTCCTCTATCTCTTCGATCGGCGCTGACGGCGGGCACGGGCATTTTTCCCGGCCCCCATAAGTTCGTTTGACTCCATCGGCGCGACCGGCGTACCATGCCCTCCTGTTATCTGACTCCATGGGAGAGACACCGTGGCTGAGCCGGGCGCCGAATATCGGGTGCGATTGCCAATCTTCGAGGGACCGTTCGATCTCCTCCTCCATCTCGTCAAAATCAACGAGATGGAGATCACGGATATCTCGCTGGCCATGCTGACCAAGCAGTATCTGGTACATCTGCAACAGATGGTCGAAATGGATCTGGACGTGGCCGGCGACTTCCTGGTCGTGGCGGCCACACTGATGCAGATCAAGGCCCGCTATCTCCTGCCCCGCGATCAGGGGGAGGAAGAAGAAGAGGAAGAGGAAATCGACGAGCTGCTCAGCGCGCGTGAACTCCTCCAGCAGCTGATCGAATATCGCTCCTACAAGGAAATCGTGGCGGAACTCCAGCATCTGGAGGAACGGTCGCAGGGCGTCTACTATCGCAGCAAATTGCCGGAGTTTTTCGATCCTCGCGAATCGGACGATAGCATTCAGTCCGAACTGGACCTGTTATTCAAGGCCATGGCCAATGTGCTGCGGTTTATCGAAAAGCGCGATCCGCACACCAGTCTCTATGAAAAATACACGGTCGAAGACAAAATCGAGTTCCTGTCCGCCCGACTGATGGAAAATCGCGAACTCAATATCGTCAAGGAATTTGAGCAGTGCCTGAACAAGATTGAGGTGATTGTCACCTTCCTGGCCCTGCTCGAACTCGTGCGTCTGCGGCGGGTCAAGGTCCAGGCCGACGACAACGCGGAAAATATCACATTATATGCCGTCGATGTCGATGACGACGACGAATCGCTCGACGTTTATCACGAGGATATGAATCGGAATGAGCAAGAAGAAACGCAGGAAACAGAATAAACGTCCGAACGACACCCCGCCCCAAACGGAAGCGGTCCCCACGCCGGAGCAAACAGCCGAGGCGCCGGAACCGGAGACGATGGAAGTGGTGGGCGCGGAGATCGCATCGGCGGACCAACCGGAGTCCGAACCAACCGAAGCCGAAAGCCAGGCGGGCGGAGAGGAAACACCGGACGGCGTCGAAACGCCCGAAAACCAGGCGCCGGCCGAAGCCGAAGCGGTAGCGGAAGAAGCCGATGTGACGGAAGGCGCCGAAGCCGAAGCCATAGCGGAAGAAGCCGAAGCGACGGAAGACGCCGAGGCGACGGAAGAAGCCGAGGCAGCGGCCCCGAAGAAACGCAAGCCCCGGAAAAAGAAGGATGCGGGCGCGGAGCCCAAAGCGGACGACGCGACGGACGAGGCAACCGAGGCCCCCGACGACAAGGCGGACAGCGACGGCGCGAAGGACAAGGACAAAAAAGAAGACAAAGAGCCGGAAACACCGCCGGTAGAGTC
>JADFCT010000463.1 GCA_017161665.1 Candidatus Sumerlaeota bacterium | reverse complement strand
TATGGCGTATGGCGTCGGCACCGTCACGTTTTTTGCGCGCTGCGCGGCAAAAAGCGCGCCGGCGCCTCAGTCGCCTGTTCCTCTGACCCAGGGCTCCGCTCCCTGTCGGTCGCTCCACCCTGGGCTTTTATGTGCCGCCCCTATCGGGGCTTTGCTGATGCTTGGCTTCCGGGGCGCGGGCCTTATCGGACAGCGGCGCCGCGCCCCAGGGTTCTTTGCCTCTTCGCGTTTAAGGCTCCCGAAATAAATTTCGATTCAATGTCGTTCAAACAGCCCAACGGGCAACGATCTTTGCGCCCCTGCGTGCTTTGCGTCTTTGCGCCTTGGCGATTAGCGCAACCATCTTCTTTTCCTTCTATTCTTCAGGGTTCAAAAAAAGATTCCGGCGAGGACGCCGGCGCTACAGATCTTTCATCCGGCGCAGCGCGTCCTCCGCTCCCCGGGGGTTGAATCCCAGGTCGCGCCGGGCTTTGTCGATGTTCAGCGTGGCGTCCGCCGGACGGGGAACCGACAGGTTGACATCCCCATAGGTGATTTCGCGGATACGCCCCGGGTCGAGTCCGAAGATCCGCGCGTACACGTGACCGAATTCAGCCCGCGACAGGTTTTCCGGTCCGCCAATATGGTAGATTCCCTCGGCCCGCTTTTCGATCATGGCTTCGATCGCCATGCAGACGTCGTCCACATAAACGGCATTGCGGATTTCATTCGTAAAGAGCCCCACGCCGGCATCGGAACGCAGGCCTTGATCGAGCCATTGGACAAAGGAGCCATAGGTGGGCGCGGGCGGACCATAACAGAGGGTCATGCGCAGAACTGTCGCCGGGCCGCCGTAGGCCAGCGTCGCTTGTTCCCCTTCCCACTTGGTCCGGCCATAGACCATGAGGGGATGGGGCGCGTCGTCTTCCCGATAGCCGCCCTGACGGCCGTCAAACACCATGTCTGTGGAGATATAAATCAAATGGGGTTGGGAGCCGCTGGAGGTCCGAATCGAATCCAGGGCCTGCGCGATGGCCCGGGTTCCGTCCACATTGACCCGTTGGGCGCGATCGGGGTCGCGTTCACAATCGCCCACTTGGGACCAGGCGGCGCAATGGACTACCACATCCGGTCGGGCGTCGGCGACGCGGCGCCGGACCGAATCGGGCGCCTCCAAATCCAGCGGCAGGGGTTGGGTCTGGGGCGGGGCGTCCTGACGCCGTCGCCCGGCGAGAAGTTCCACGCCCTTCCGGCCGGCGAACCACTCGCATAATCGCCAGCCCAGAAATCCTGAAGCGCCGGTAATCAGTCGTTTCATCAGCATCCCTCTTGACAATATGAATGGGCGCCCGGAGGGGGCCTGGGCGTCTTTGGCCCCTGGAGCCCGCCCGCCGGCGCCGGCGAGACGCCGGCGCCGCCCCCAAAGCGATTCTATTCTCTGTGCAACGATGGTCGCCGGAAGGGAGGTGTTTCCACAACCCCAAAGGCGTCGGGGGGCGGAAGAGCGGGGATTAGGGTTGCGTCTTCGCAGGCGCGAGCGGTACTCTCACCCCTAATAGATCTTGCTGATGAAATTCTGCCGGTGTTCCTGTTGGATAACTTGTATCGTCGCCTGAGGCAATCGGTTTGGGCGACATGCTCTCGCTCCTGATGCCTGCGATCGGCTCTTGTTTCCTCCGTGACAACGGCGCCTGGAAGAACGAAACCCATGCGATTGAATGACGGCAGTTATGTGCCCCGTGAACCGGACGCGTTGATCAGCGCCGGGATTCAGGCTCTGGAATCGGGTGATGCGACCCGCGCCGTGGAACTGTTGCGGGAAGCGGCGCGACTGGCCCCCTTTCGCAAGGATGCGCGCGACGTGCTGGCTTTGGCCTTGCAACAGACCATGGCCAACACCCACGCCGCCGAAATGGCCGCTCCGCCCCAATCCCGCGAGCCGCGGGACTCGGCCCAGGCCAACGCCGCCGCCCCCTCTCCCTCTCAGACGGAAGCCCCCCCACGCCGGTCTATCGGAGGAGGCTTCAGCTCCTTCGCCAAAGACGAGGGACATTTCCAGAAACAGGTGGAGCCCTTCGTTCGTTCGAACACCCTGGCGCCGAAATTGTGGTTCATTTTATTGACCGTCGTCATCTGCGCCATTGTCGCGGCCTATGTGATCACTCAGGTCAACGTGGGCCAAATCATTGAAGACATCCACACCACGCCCGAGGAGCGGCAGGCGAAAGAGGAGATTGAGCGGATTGATCGCCTGATCCAGGACGGACAATTCGACGCGGCCTTGACCAAAGCGGCCGAAACCGCGCCGGCGGCCGGGGATCTGGAGAACGAGATTCAGAAGAAAAAGGTGGCCGCCCTCCAGGGCATGGCCGCGGGGCTGATGGCGGAAAGCAAATATGAGGAATCCATCCCCCTGCTCGAAGAGGCCATGGGCCTCCTGGAGCCGGCCCGCCTGACGGATACCGACACGGAAACGGACATGTTCTTTCTCATGGGACAGGCCTACTTCAAATGGGCCGAAGTACTCCGCATCAACGGGAAACTGAAAACCAATGAGAAAGTGGAACTCTATGGCAAGGCCGCCGAGTATCTCCAGAAGACGATCCTTCGAGACGACAAAAACTTGCAGGCCTATGTCATGTTGGGCCATGCGCATATCATCATGGGCAATATCCTGGAAGCGTCGGAGTACTGGAACCGTGTGATCGAGATCAAACCGGATTCGATCTGGGCCGAGGAGGCGATGGAAAATCTGAAGAAACACCAGCTGGCCCTATGACGCAC
>JADFCT010000462.1 GCA_017161665.1 Candidatus Sumerlaeota bacterium | reverse complement strand
GGCCTTTGTGTTGCCCATCCTCCACCGACTCTTGACCCATCCCCGCCGCGGTTCGCGCGCTTTGATTGTAACGCCGACCCGCGAGCTGGCCGAACAGATTCACGAGACCATTGGCGAACTGGCCCGCGGGACCCGTCTGCGCAGCGCCACCATTTATGGCGGCGTCGGCGCCCATCCGCAAATCCGCGCTCTGCGCGGTGGGACGGATATTCTGGTCGCCTGTCCCGGCCGGTTGCTCGATCATATCAATCAAGGGGCGGCGAATCTGAGCCAGATCGAAATGCTCGTTCTGGACGAAGCGGACCGGATGTTGGACATGGGCTTCATGCCCGATGTGCGGCGCATTCTGCACCATCTGCCCCGCGAGCGTCAGACGATGCTCTTTTCGGCGACCTTTCCCCCGGAAATTGAGGATTTGGCCGCCGAGACCCTTCGCGATCCCGAGCGCGTGGCCGTCGGGCTCAGCCGTCCGGCCCATACGGTCAGCCATGCGTTGTATCCCGTGGCGGCCCATCTGAAAACCCCGTTCCTCCTGGCCCTGCTCAAGCACACGGATTCGGAATCCGTGCTCGTCTTTACGAAGACCAAGCACCGGGCGGAACGGCTCTCGCGCCAGATCGGGCGGTCCGGATTCAAGGCCACCAGTCTCCACGGCGATCGCTCCCAGAATCAGCGTCAGGCCGCGCTCAAAGGCTTCAAGCAGGGCGCCTATCAGGTCATGGTCGCCACGGACATTGCCGCTCGCGGTCTGGACATCTCGTCGGTCACCCATGTGATCAATTATGACATGCCCGACGGTGCGGACGCCTATATCCACCGTATTGGCCGCACGGGCCGCGCCGAGCGGACGGGCGACGCCTTTACGTTGACCACGCCGGAAGACCGCGTGATGATCCGCACGCTGGAAAGAACGATGGGGAAAAAGTTGACGCGCCTGACCCTGCCGGATTTCGACTACGAAACGCCCAGCGATCAGCCTGTTTACAATCATGACGAGGTCAAGCAGTCCCGGCGGCAGGCTCGAAGCCAACCCAGCCCGGCCGAACAGGATCGGCCGAAAGGCAAATGGCAACAGCGCCGTCCCCGCGCCGAGCGGCGATCGGCCGATGCGCCTCAATCCAATGAAGGCGCCTGGGAACAAAGCCAAGGCGCGATGGACCGGCCGGAAGGCGATCCCACGGCGCGCAAACGTTCCGATCGCGGGCCCTTCAACGGGAAGTCCAAAAAAGCCACCACCTCGGCCGGTCGTCCCCGCCGCGACGCGCGGACGCGAAACGGCGCCGGCCCTCTGCGACGCAGTCGCTAGAGACGACCGCCCCTTGTTTCTTATCGGTTTTTGCCCAGCGCCCTTTTCGCTTCAGCGGAAAGGGCGCTGGGCTTTTTGACTTCCGGGCTGGTCGGTTTTTATTCCAGCCCCGGCGGCGCTTCGGGCAGGAGAAGGATATTGATCTCGGCGGCGTCAAAGGGATCGATGCGCAGGATCTCTTCAAAGGGCGCGGCCACATAGCCCGTCGCCTGCACGCTGACCTGATAGTCGCCGATGGGGATATTCCGCGCCATCTGATCCGGCGCGTCGGAACGGAGGATGCGTTCGATCGGCGCGTTGAGGCCCCCGACGGGAATCAATCGCACGGCCACATTGATGGGCGTTTCGGGCCAGACGCCGTCGAAGGCGATCCGGATACGCGCCTCGCCATGAACGGGCGCCGGGATGTCGCCCAGATCCTGATCGCCCAGAAGGTTGTCCAGTTCGAAGACCGGCTCCAGTTCCACATGTTTCGATCCGAGGATGTCTGTCAGGGCCAGCCGATAGGCGCCCTGATAGTTGCCCCGGAAGGTGAGGCGGCCTTCTTGAATCAGGGTGGTTCCATAGGCGCTGACGCCGCGCCGACGCGCGTCGTTCGAATCGACCGCTCGAAGCGTTCCGGTGATATAGAGGTTGCGGATTTCGGACGGCGTATCGGCTGGGAAGGTCAGACGGGCGTGGACGATGTGCCCTTCGACAAAGGCCAGATCGCGGAGGGTGTCTTCGCGCAGGTCGATGGTTTTCGTGATATGGCTGAGCGTGCCGTCATTGAGGCGGAATTGAATCAGCGTGACCTGATAGGTTCCCGGCGCGAGACCGTTGATCTCATAGCGGCCTTCCTGTCCGGAAATGGCTCCGAAATCCGAGTATTCCCAGTCGAAGAGTGGCTCCAGCGTGACAATGCCTCCCGTAAAGGGTTCGCCTTCAGCGGTGAGGAGGCGCCCCGACAGGGTCAACGGCCCCAGGCCGTCGCCGAGATTGAGGATTCGGTTTTCGCCGGCATCGAGTTCAAAGCGTTCACCCAGGGCGAAGATCCCCATGCCCTGTTCGATGGTCTGGACGCTGATCTGATAGGCGCCGGGCGGGAGGCTATCCCATCGATAGGCGCCATTCCGGTCCGTCGTTGTGGAGCCGATCAACTGGAGCGAATCAGGATCGCTGAGATATTGGAACAGCAGGTTGGGGCTGTCCATGGGCGTGTAAGTCAAGAGGAGTCGTTGATGGATACCCGGCAGGCCATCGGCTTGGGACAGTCCCAGGCCGGCGACCGATGCGCCCGGTTCCAGGAGAATCATCAGGCGGCCTTCGCTATCGATGGGCAACGCGTACCGTTCCTCCGGTCGAATTCGTCGGCGCGCATACCCCGGCGCGAGGATAAACAGGCTTCCCTCCTCGTCGCCCTCGGCAAAGGCAAAGGCGCCAGTTTCGTCCGTCACGGTGCTCTGGACGCCATCCAGGAAGGGATT
>JADFCT010000045.1 GCA_017161665.1 Candidatus Sumerlaeota bacterium | reverse complement strand
AATAGATGAGTGGAGGGCAACGGAAGGGGCACAAGAACGGAAGGGGCGCAAATGTTCCGACCGGAGATCACTGCGGAATACCGCCTCCACAGCAATCTCCGGCCGTGACAGGAAAGGATGCATATGGAGATTTAACTTGATATCCACTTTCATAGATGATTTTACTGGCTTACGGAATTTTGGCGAGTTACACCAATCTATTATATGGTTGATGCATAAGAAGTTCGAATATTCGGAAGTAACACTCATCCTTCGAGCAGGTGATCGCAATAGTGCCGCAATTTTTCGAGATCGCTCACCACCAGCTGTCCTCGGCTTGTGCTGATCATCCCCAGACTGGTCAGTTTCTGGATGTGTCGGTTGACAACGACTCGCACCGAACCAATCATTCGCGCCATCGCTTCATCCGACAGTGTGTTGATCAAAGGAGTCTGAATCTGCTCCTCTTCATACAACTCGGGAGGCGGAGTTGCCTGCCGCAGGATCAACAGCGACAATCTTGTGAAAGTATCATAGAGCGCCAGGCTGGACGAAAGATTCTCCAACGCGCGCATTTGCCGGCCCAGATAGGGCAGCAGGGTACGATTGAATGCGGCATGTGTTTGGACCCATTTCCGGACCATTTTGATCGGAGCCGTTATGATTTCCAACGGTTCCAAAGCGACGGGCTCGATATAGTGTTCCTGTCCGTCGATCAGGGTGATAACGTCGAAGGCATCGCCGGCCGAAAGGGTAAACAGGGTTGCCTGACGGCCTGTCTCCGGATTGCATCGTGTCAATTCCAGACGCCCCGAGATGACGACCGTGAAAAGCACGGAGGTTTGCCTGGGCGGAAGGTATCCGCCCCGGGGCCAGGTCTCACGCCGGTAGATTTCCAGCATGGCCTGAAGGGAAGGAGCGTCCAACTCGGAAAAGAGGTCCGATTTTTCGAGGACACCTCTGCAATGTGCAAAGAAAGGTGATTCAGGCTTCACTTTAACCTCCTCAGAATCAGAATAAGAGAGGCCGATTGAAGGTCTCTGCTTCCGGATCTCGGATGCCCAATGCTCCATCCCGATGAAAATCAGTGGATACTATGGCTTTTACATCCCGATACCAGAGAGAAGAAATTCCTTCACGCCCCTCTGGAACGCCCCCAAAAAATAAACTTTTGGGGATCCTCATGCACGATATATTCCATTCATTAAGCCCTGAAATATTCAGTTCGTCAACCATTTTTTCCTTTGGATTTTATCTCCGTCTGTCAACAAGCCTGGTCACGATTCCGGGGAGGAACCGATTGACCGTTCCGACCTTCTCCCAATGCTGATCGGCTCATGGCATGAACTGAAGTGACCGCCACTTAAGTAGCACAAAAAAAATCTAAAAAAACACACCACTGCAACCTCGGTGGCAGACGGCGCCAGGGGAATATTCCTATAGTCTGGTCAACAAGCAGCGGTGTAAGGAGTTTTTCATGGCTGATAAACATATGATTGTGGCTATTTACGTGAATCATAACCAAGCGGATGAGGCGTTCTCCCGCTTGCAGGTCGAGGGATCCAGCATGGACCAGCTCTCCTTCGTGGGCCGTGATTACTGGAAGGACATGGTCGGATCCCGCTATACGGGGGGGCGGTTCCTCTACCGCGGAAGCCTCGGCCCTTTCTGGGAACATCTGTGGTCGAGCCTGAAGGGATGGGGAGTCTTTTGTTTATTGGAGAATGGTCCCGTGCTCATCGCGGGGCCGCTGGTCCGGACCATCGTTGCGGCGCAGGAGGGGGGCAATGACTATGGGGACGCAAGCGGTTTTGAAGCGGCTCTTTCGGGCATCGGCATCCCCCACGACAGCCTCGTTCAGTATGAAAAGGCTATAATGAACGATCAAATCCTGGTTTTTCTTCATGGTACCCTCGGTGAAATAAATCATGCGCAAGCGATTCTGAATGAGACCCGAGCCATTAATCACACGATTCACCACGACAGCGCGGACTGAAAGGAGGGAATCGATGAATCCATGAGGGGCTTTTCCCGCTGTAAGTCCCAACAAATCAAGGGGACAGGATTTTTCCCAACCCCCTCCATTACAGGAGCGATAACTTCGACAGGCATGATGTCAAAAAGGAGAGTGGATCATGGTTAAAGCAAACGGATTGAGCAGGCAATTGAGAAGTGGAATTTGTGTGGGAATGCTGGTCGCGCTGGCGCCGCTGATGCTGAGTTGCTACGGCCGTTTCCCGATGACCCATGCCGTCTATCACATGAACAACAGCATTGGGCGGGATATTGGCGAGAGCCGGACGGGGGATAAACTGGCCAAGTCTGTGGCTTTTTGGGTTCTGGTCATCATCCCCGTCTACGAGGTGGCCATGGTTGGCGACGCGATAATTCTAAACCTGGTCGAGTTCTGGACCGGCGACAGCGTCGATATTGGTTCGGCGCAAGAGAGTGACGGCGTCCGGGTGGCGCTGCAACCGACGGCCGACAGACGCGAGGCCGTGCTGACAGTCAGTCATGATGACGCGCTGATCACCGAACAGCATGTTATCAAGATCAGTTCCACCGCCTTCGAGATACGTGACGTCTCGGGTAAACTGACCGGAAAGGTCTTCAAGACGTCGGCGGGCGATATTCAGTTGGCCGACGCACAGGGCCAAATAATCCGGACGCTCAAGGCCCTCGATCTGGAGGCCCTGTCTCGGAACTGAGAAGACGCGTTGCCGTTAGCATAATGACAGAGACGTTCAATGCCGGGTGAAAGGATAAAATCATGAGTACTTTAGGAATAGTTGTCCTGATTGTATTATTTGTTCTCGTCCTGGGCGGATTGCCCAGGTGGGGCTATCACCGCTATGGTTATGGGCCATCGGCTCTGGTGGGAGTTGTCCTGCTGATTACATTGGTCCTGGCGGTAATGGGCCGGCTGTAATTCGAGCGCCGGTTGCCGGGGTCGCGGCGTGAAATACGCTGGCGCCAAATTCTGTGGAAATAGAAGGAGATTCATCATGTTGTGGACGATTGCTGTGGTATTGATCGTATTGTGGCTGTTGGGGCTGGTGAGCAGTTACACCATGGGCGGGCTCATTCACATCCTGCTGGTGGTTGCCGTTATTGTCGTGCTGCTCAACCTCATTCAGGGCCGAAGAACGCTGTAGACTGCCGGGCATATGCCCGAGAACCCTCATAAAGAAGGAACTCCCTGAAACCGAAGATGCTGATAACTATCATGCTTGTCGCGCTTGGGGTCGTCGCCTTCGCCTATAAGGGCGTCACTACACGAACCGGGATTCGGACGCCGAGCCGGGTCCGAATCCTGTGACGCCCCGAGGGATTCCTCGGGATCTGATTGCGGTGAGCATTGCGATGGTGGGCGGCATCGTACAGCTGATCATTGGAAGAGATAATGAGTAACGTTGAAATAACTCAATAAAACAGGAGGATTTGTCATGAAGCAGACAGGCAAATTGTGTTCCGTGTTGTTGCTGATGTCCATGGCGGTCGGATGCAGTTGGACGCAGGTCCTCGCTACGGCGGGACTGGGCGCAGCCGCAGGCGCCGGTATCGCAGCCGTTTATTATACCAAAGGCGATCTGGAAGCCGATCTCGACTACGACCTGGAACGCATTGAGACGGCTTCTCTTTCGGTCCTGGAAAATCGCGCCTACAGGGTGACGGACAAGACTGGCGATGAGAAATCCCGGCGCATCAAGGCAACCATTCCCGCCGCCGGAGATGAGGAAGAACGCGACCTTACAATAATACTGGAACGTAAGAAGGGGGATATTTCCCATATCTTTATTCGCGTGGGAATTTTCGGCGACGAGTCCCTGTCGCGTGCGATCCTCTACGATATTGAATCGAATCTGAACAGACCCGGTTGGTCGTCAGCGCGCGGACATGCGCGCCGGTGGGCCTGAGACTTTTGTACAGGAGGAATGATCATGAATGGCGTACGGCCAGTTCTCTGAGAATGGAACATCCGTTGCGGAGTGGTTGCTAATGACCCCCGAGAATGCTGCAAAAAACTTTCCTGTGGTTTGCGTGGGCGGTTCGGCCGGCGGGCTCGACGCGTATACCCGGTTACTTCGGCATTTGCCGGCCGACATGTGCGAGGCCATCGTCATCGTTAATCACGTGAGAAACGTCTCCACTCTGTTCCACGAGATTCTCCCGCGCTTTACCGCGATGCCGGTTGAATTGATCACGGAAAAGTTGGATATCCGGCCCAACCATGTGTTCATCATCCCGGAACAGCGCGATTTGCATGTCCTGGATGGCGAGTTCCGCCTGAAGCCGATCTCAAAACCGCGCGGATGGCCCGATGTGATTACGGTTTTTCTGCGCTCCCTCACAAGGCACTGGGATGGCAAACTGATTGCGGTCATTGTCTCGGGCTATGACGGGGGATGGGGCCGCCGCGCTGTGCGGCATCAAAGAGGTGGGGGGCATTACCATCGCGCAGAAGCTCGACACCGACGCGCAGCCTGATATGCCGGCGAGCGCCTGAGTGAATGACGTCAAGGAGGAGGGCACGACGACCACGCCCTTCGACAAGGTCGTAAACTGGAAATGGAAGTGGCCCTATGAATAGAACCAAACAGATCTGGATCTCCCTGCGGTCAAGTTTCTGGTTCCGACCTTCATTAATTATTGTACTCAGCATTGTCATGGCTGTATGCCTGATCGAAATCGACTTCAGAGGGAACAACCGCTGGCTTGCTCGCTGGCCGCGCCTGTTTGGGGCCGGAGCCGAAGGCGCGCGCGGGATGATGTCCACGATAGCCGGCTCGATGATGACCGTGGTGGGCGTCACATTCTCAATCGTTTTGATGGTCTTGGCGTCGGCTTCAAGCCAGTACACTTCGCGCATCTTGCGCAACTTCATGCGTAGCCGCGTAACGCAGGACGTGCTTGGGATCTTCGCCGGCATTTTCACGTATAGCCTGATTGTACTGCGAACCATTCGCGGCGGCGACGAGGGGGCTTTTGTTCCAAGCCTTGCCGTGTTTTTCGGCTTGGTACTGGCGCTCGGAGGTATTGGCACCCTCGTGTTCTTCATTCATCACATCGCCTCTTCGATCCAGGCTTCCAGCATCATCGCAGCGGTCGCTGAAGAAACGATCGTGGCGATTGACCGCCTGTTTCCGGATATACTTCAGCCAGGGCCGGAAGAAGAGGTTGATCGCCAAACACGGTATTCTCAGACCGAGATAACCTGGCATGTTGTTCCGTCCAAAGAGAGCGGCTATATTCAGGGCGTCAATAACGACGCGCTCCTGCGCTTGGCGCAAGGTGGCAAGATGATCGTGCGGATGGAACGCGGCATCGGCGATTTCGTCGTTCAGAACACCGCGCTGGTCTCACTCGCTCTGGGAGCCCCCCCCGAGCAAGAGACGATTGCCGCCCTTCAGGCAACTTTCAACATCAGCAGACACCGCACGGTGGAGCAGGACGTGGCCTTTGGTATCAGGCAGATCGTCGATGTGGCGTTGAAAGCGCTCTCCCCCGGAATCAACGACACAACGACGGCCGTGACGTGTGTGGATTATCTGACGGTGATTCTGGTGCGGCTTGCGCCCCGGCAACTTTCTTCATCATACCATTACGAGGACGAGGCGCTTCGAATGATCTCTAAAGGTCCGAGTTTTGCCGACTTGCTGACCGAATCGTTCAGCCAGATACGAAGCAACGCTAAGAATAATGTTGCCATCATATTGCGACTGCTCGACGCCATTCGCATCCTGTCCGATGTCACAGCCAGCCCGCATCGTCGCCGTGCGCTTCGGGAACAATTACAGTGGATCCTGGAACTGGCCGAACGCACGGTCGAGGCCGTCCAGGACCATGCGAGAATCGACAAACGGCTGGCATACGTGCGCGATGCGCTCGAAGCTGGGCCGCTAATATGCGTCGAGGAAGAGAAAGCATAGTGCTATGAAACCAAACCGAGAAATGGCTGGCACAACTGGCTTGTCGAATCGCGGCGTCGTCACCTCGGTGCGGGGCAGCGTCGTGGATATGTGGTTCGATGCGCAATTGCCGCCGATCTATTCGGTGCTTCGCACGGGAGTTGACAAACAGATCGTCATCGAAGTCCTGTCACAGATCGACACGCATCGTGTACGCGGAATTGCGTTGACTCCCACTCAAGGCCTCGCCCGCGGCATGGCGGTGGCAGACTCAGGTGGACCGCTGAAGGCCCCGGTCGGCAAAGGAATTCTCTCTCGGATGTTCGATGTTTTTGGCAACCCCATTGACCGTGAAGGCGAACTCGACAATGTCGAATGGCGTTCCGTGCATCGGGCTCCACCGCCGTTGTCAAGGCGTTCCACCAAGTCCGAAATCTTTGAAACGGGCATCAAGGCCATCGATGTGTTGGTTCCTTTGGAACGAGGTGGAAAAGCAGGCCTTTTTGGCGGCGCAGGCGTCGGCAAAACGGTGCTGCTCACCGAAATGATTCACAACATGATCGGGCATCAGGAGGGCGTTAGCATTTTCTGCGGCATTGGTGAGCGTTGTCGCGAAGGCGAGGAACTTTATCGTGACATGAAAACGGCTGGAGTGCTGCCGAACATGGTGATGATTTTCGGGCAAATGAATGAACCCCCCGGCAGCCGTTTTCGCGTTGGCCACGCCGCCCTGACAATGGCCGAATATTTCCGAGATGACGAACAGCGTGATGTGCTGCTGCTGGTCGATAACATTTTCCGCTTCATTCAGGCTGGCATGGAGGTGTCTGGATTGATGGGGCAAATGCCGTCGCGACTGGGTTATCAGCCCACGATGGGCACCGAGTTGTCGCGGCTGGAGGAACGTATCGCCAACACCGATACCGGCGCCATCACCTCAATCCAGGCGGTGTATGTGCCGGCGGACGACTTCACCGATCCGGCCGCGGTTCATACATTCTCGCATCTTTCCGCGTCGATCGTGCTATCGCGCAAACGAGCCAGCGAGGGGCTTTATCCGGCCATCGATCCGCTTCAGTCCTTTTCCAAACTGGCCACCCCCGGCATCGTCGGAGATCGGCATTACAACCTTGCGCAGGAAATCCGGCGAACGCTGGCGCAATATGCGGAACTCAAGGACATCATTGCCATGCTCGGTCTGGAACAGCTTTCGCCCGAGGACCGCAACGTGGTCGGTCGCGCCCGTCGGCTGGAACGGTTTCTGACTCAGCCGTTCTTCACGACGGAACAATTCACCGGTCTCGAAGGCAAACTGGTCAGCCTCGATGACGCTTTGGACGGCTGTGAGCGAATCTTGCACGATGAATATAAGGACTATCCGGAGAGCGTGCTCTACATGATCGGAAAGGTGGATGAGGCGAAAAGGAAAATAAAATCCGGGCAGACAGCCCGCCAGGGCGAACCCGACGAGACCACTGAAAAGCAAAACG
Source organism: Candidatus Sumerlaeota bacterium (assembly GCA_017161665.1). GTDB lineage: Bacteria > Sumerlaeota > Sumerlaeia > JADFCT01 > JADFCT01 > JADFCT01. The sequence continues at coordinate 6,996 of JADFCT010000045.1, read as the reverse complement.
ATGTGAAACCAACCGCCGATCCCACACTCACCGGCAAATTCGGATCGAATCCTTCAACGGAGGTCGAACATGCCACAGACAAGCATGAATCTTAACGTTCTCCTTCCGTTCCAGGTTTTCGCCAAGAAGGCCGGCGTATCACGTATTGTGGCGGAAACGCGGGAGGGCGCATTTGGTTTGCTGCCACATCGGCTCGATTGTGTGGCGGCGCTCCCGCCGGGGATTCTAATCTACGAAACCTCTGAGGACGGCGAGGTCTTTCTGGCCGTGGATGAGGGGGTGTTGATCAAGACCGGCCCGGATGTATTTGTTTCCGTGCGCCGGGCGATAAGTGGAACCGACCTGGGCCAGTTGCGCGATGCCGTAGAACAAGAGTTTCTGGCTCTGGACGGGTTGGAGCAGGATGTCCGTTTGGTCATGACAAAACTTGAACTGGGATTGATGCGTCGCTTGGAGAAATTGCATCATGAATGACAAGAGGCAAAGATCCATGAAGAGCGAACCAACTTTCGTCAGTCAGGTGGGCGAAAAGGCCAATCGCAAGATTAAGGCGCGACGCAACACCCATCCGGGTGTCTGGTCGGGTCTGGGAATGATGGGGTTGATTGGCTGGTCGGTGGCGGTTCCGACGCTGCTCGGCGCGGCGCTGGGTCTCTGGCTGGACGATCGTTATCCGGGGGGTCGCTCATGGACATTGGCGCTGTTGGTAGGCGGCCTCACAATCGGCTGTTTGAACGCGTGGCTCTGGGTTGCAAAGGAAGACAAGGCGATGCGGGACGAACAGGAGGATGACCATGAATGAAATTCTGACTTGGAGTTTGGCGTGGACGGCGGGAGGGGGGCTCGGCGCGATTTTTTACGGCGGTCTCTGGTGGACGATCCGCAAGGGCGTATCGTCCGCAAAGCCGGCGCGTTGGTTCCTCGGCAGCCTGCTGCTTAGAATGAGCATTGCGCTGGCTGGATTCTACTTTGTCACCGGCGGTCAATGGGAGCGACTGATGCTATGTCTGCTTGGATTCTTCATGGCTCGCGTCGCCGTGACAGGGCTGACCGGCCCGCCGATCGAATCCCCTCATCCCCCAGTGAAGGAGTCCCGTCATGCGCCTCAGTCCTGATGAGATCATTTTCTGGCAAGACGGATTTCTCAAGCTCAATGCCACCATCGTGTTTACGTGGGGACTGATGCTTGTGCTCGCCATCGGGGCCAAGCTGATCACGCGCAGGCTTTCCATGGATCTGAACCGTTCCCGCTGGCAGAACCTTCTGGAAATCGTCGTCACCGGTATCGTGACACAAATTGAAGGGGTGGGTTTGAATCAGCCGCAAAAGTACCTGGGGTTTCTGGGCACGCTCTTCCTGTTTGTTGCCTCGGCCAGTCTCTGCACGGTTATCCCTGGCTACGAGCCGCCGACCGGCTCACTGTCAACCACCGTGGCCCTTGCGTTATGCGTATTGGTGGCTGTGCCGATGTTCGGCATTGAGGAGCAAGGAGTGGGCAACTACCTGAAGTCTTATATTGAGCCGACGTTCATCATGTTGCCATTCAACATCATCAGCGAGATTTCCCGCACACTGGCTCTGGCCGTTCGCCTGTTCGGAAACATGATGAGCGGAGCCATGATTGTCGGAATCCTTCTCTCCATCACGCCCTTCATCTTTCCGGTCGTCATGACGCTACTCGGCCTGCTCACCGGATTGGTGCAGGCCTATATCTTTTTTATCCTGGCGGCGGTTTACATCGCGGCCGCAACGCGAGTCCGTAAGCCCACGACCAAACCCATAGCGGAGCTTTGAACCAGGAATCCCGAAAGGCGGAGGTGGACACGGAATAACCTGACGGTAAAACGGCGGAATCGTGAAGTGAAACGCCGTGGCGATTGAACGCCATCAATTGTCCCTTAGTCGACTGATGTGATTGAACAAAACGAGCATCGAACGTGAGGAACCGAATGCCCCCTCAAGAAAGACACCGAACAGATCGTATCGGCTGGTTGCGCGCGGCGGTTCTGGGCGCGAACGACGGCATCGTATCGACTGCAAGTCTTATCCTCGGCGTCGCGGCCGCCGGTGCAACCAGTCACGACATTCTGGTTGCCGGAATCGCGGGAATGGTCGCCGGGGCGATGTCCATGGCGGCGGGAGAGTATGTCTCGGTCAGTTCACAGTCGGATACCGAGCAGGCGGACATCAGTCTCGAAGGAATAGAACTCGCGACAGATCCATCGGGCGAACTGGCGGAACTGACAATGATTTACGAAAAGCGTGGTCTCAATCCCTTGCTTGCGAAACAGGTCGCTGAACAACTTACGGCGCATGGGGCCTTGGTTGCCCATGCCCGCGACGAACTGGGGATCTCCGATTCCTTTCGGGCAAGGCCCGTACAGGCGGCCTTCGCATCGGCTGGCACTTTCGCGGTCGGCGCTGCCCTGCCCTTGCTGACAGTGGTCCTTGCGCCCGAGGGATATCTGGTTCCCTCTGTCGCTGGATCCTCGCTGTTGTTTCTTGCGCTCTTGGGTGGGTTGGCTGCATTCACCGGCGGCGCAAACGCTACGAAAGGCGCTGTGCGTGTCACGGTGTGGGGGGCTCTCGCGATGGCGTTGACGGCTGGCGTTGGGGCCGTCTTCGGAGCGGGCATGTGAGGAAGTTGGTCCTGAATCGACAGGCACGGCGGTGATCCGCCTTTAACTCGTTCATCAAACAAAAGGAGATATTCTTATGGATAGCATGACAACCATCGCGGTGGCATCGATTATCATCGCCGGCATCGCCACCGGTTTCGGCACGCTGGGGCCGGCGCTTGGTGAAGGAAAAGCGGTCTCGACGGCGCTGAGTTCGCTGGCCCAGCAGCCTGACGCCTCCGCCACCATCACTCGGACTCTGTTTGTGGGGCTGGCGATGATCGAGTCGACTGCCATTTATTGCTTTGTCATCTCAATGATTCTTATCTTCGCCAATCCTTTCTGGAATCATGTCATCGCCCAATCTGCGGGGAACTGACCCATGCTCATCGATTGGTTCACGGTCGGAGCACAGGTGCTCAACTTCCTCATCCTGGTGTGGCTGATGAAGCGGTTTCTCTATAAACCCATCCTCCACGCCATCGACGCTCGAGAGAAGCGGATCGCCAGCGAGCTCGCGGATGCCGACGCGAAAAGGGCCGAAGCCCAGAAGGACCGCGAGGAGTTTCAACACAAGAACGCGGAATTCGATCGGCAGCGCGCCGCACTCTTGAACAAGGCAACGGACGAGGCCAATGCCGAACGTCAGCGCCTCCTCGATGAAGCACGACTGGCGGCCGAGACCCTACGCGCGAAACGACAGGACACGTTAATGCGGGAGTATCTGAACCTGAACGACGAGATCACCCGCCGGACCCATGAGGAAGTGTTTGCCATTGCCCGAAAGACGCTGACGGACCTCGCCGGGGCAAGTCTGGAAGAATCCATGAGCGAAGCGTTCACGTGCCGACTGCGAGCGTTGAGCAAAGAAACAAAGGAGCGTCTTGCCAATGCATTGAAAACATCGTCTGAGCCGGCGCTCGTTCGCAGTGCGTTTGACCTGACTCCGGATTTACAGGCGGCGATACAAAACGCGATCAACGAATCGTTCTCAGCCGACATTGACGTTCATTTCGAGACCAAATCGGCTATAATCGGCGGCATCGAACTGATTGCGAACGGGCGGAAGATCGCCTGGAGCATCGAGGATTATCTCACGGCGCTGCAAAAGGACGTCGGCGAATTGCTGAAGGCGCCTTCAGCACCTCAAGACCCTCCCGTGAGTCCCCTCAACGTCAAGGCCGGTCCCCGTCAGGAGTCCGGGACCGAATCCGCGACTCCCGAGGAGGTCAAGTGAACGTGTCTCCCGATTCATTGCAGACCGTCTTCGACCGCGCATTCTCTGGCCTAAGCCAGGGACGTGCAGTTTTCACGCCGAAACTGGCGCCACACGAAGTGGGGATGATCGCCAGTATTTCGACGGGCATCGCCCGCGTCTCCGGCCTTCCTGGCGCGGGATTTGAGGAGTTGCTGCGTTTTCCCGGCGATGTGTTTGGTATCGCATTCAACGTGGATGAGGACGAGATCGGCGTTGTGCTACTAGGCGAATATTGGCATCTCCATGCCGGCGACGAGGTTCAGCGTACAGGCCGGGTGATGGATGTGGCCGTGGGCGACGCCTTACTTGGACGCGTCATCGACCCACTTGGCCGGCCACTCGATGGCAACGGGTCGGTGGCCGCTAGCGAGCGTCTGCCCATCGAACGCCCGGCGACGCCCATTATGGAACGCGCGCCCGTCACCGAGCCGCTCCAAACCGGCCTGAAGGTCATCGACGCGCTCATTCCTATTGGCCGTGGCCAGCGCGAACTGATTCTGGGCGACCGGCAAACGGGCAAGACCGCCATTGCGATCGACACCATCTTCAACCAGCAGGGGCAGGACGTCGTGTGCGTCTATTGCGCCATTGGACAGCGCGCTTCCGCCGTGGCGAAGGTGGTATCCAATCTGCGCGAAAAGGGCGCGATGGATTACACCGTGGTGGTCGTAACCGAGGGCAACGACCCGCCGGGTCTAACCTACATTGCCCCTTACGCCGCGACCAGCATCGCGGAGTTTTTCATGGAGCAAGGCCGTGACGTGCTCATCGTTTACGACGATCTCACCCATCACGCGCGCGCCTATCGTGAGCTTTCCCTCCTGCTGCGCCGTCCGCCCGGACGCGAAGCCTTCCCCGGAGACATTTTCTATATCCACTCGCGTCTCCTTGAACGGGCCACGCACCTGCGCAAGGAACGCGGGGGCGGTTCGCTCACCGCCCTGCCCATCATCGAAACCGAAGCGCAGAACATTTCCGCCTATATTCCGACCAACCTGATTTCCATCACGGACGGCCAGATCTATCTCTCGCCATCGCTGTTCGAGCTAGGCGTCTTGCCTGCGGTCGATGTCGGTAAATCCGTTTCGCGCGTGGGCGGCAAGGCGCAACGCGCGGCCTATCGCGCCGTGGCGGGCGATCTCAAGCTCGCCTACGCTCAGTTTGAGGAACTCGAAGCCTTCTCACGGTTCGGAGCCCGCATGGATGAAGACACCCGCAAGATCATCGAACACGGGCGGCGAATCCGCGCATGTCTCAAGCAGCCCGAATTCTCCCCCGTGTCCATGCCCGCACAGATCGCCATTCTGCTGGCATTGACCGCGGATCTATTCGACGACGTGCCGCTTAAGCAGATGACGGACGCCGAGCAAAACGTGCGCCAGGCGGTGGCGGCGATTCCGGCTGAAGTGCGCGAGCGATTGGTTACCGCCGAAGAATTGAGCGACGAGGATCGTGAAACGATTATCCAAATCGCCCGGGAATCGCTGGCTTCTTTCCAGCCGACGTAGGGATCCAAATTCGAGCCGGAGTCTGTAATAAACACCAAAGAGCAACCCTAATCTGAATCCAAATCTGAACCAAAGACTGAGCCCAGACATGCAACTGGGACTCCAAGAATCTCCAAAACAGGAGGCATGAAATGACGCAGAAGATCACCTTGCTCACCATCGAATCACTGGCCAAGTTGGCAACGGTTCACCAGCCGCCATGCCTTTCGCTTTACCAGCCGACCCATCGGCGCCATCCCGAGAACCGGCAGGATCCAATCCGGTTTGGCAATCTTGTCAAGGAACTGGAGGCATCGCTCCTGCGGAAGTATCCGGACGACGAGACCCGGCTCCTTTTGGAACCGTTTGAAGCCATCGCCAACGATCCTGACTTCTGGGCCCACACCCTGGATGGTCTCGCCGTGCTGGGCGGACCGGGCTTGTTTGAAGTTTTCCAGATTCAACAGCCGGTCGCCGAATTGGCTGTTGTAGCCGATAGCTTTCACACCAAGCCCTTGCGGCGCTTTCTACAATCGGTCAGGCGCTATCAGCTCCTTGGGCTGAGCCTGAACAAGGTTCAACTCTTTGAGGGTGACCGCAATACGCTCGACGAGATTGACCCGGCGCCAGCCGTCCCGCAGACGATGGCCGAGGTGCTGGGCGATGAACTGACCGATCCGCATTCGACCGTCGCCTCCTATGGCGGCGCCGGTCAGTCCAGTACGCCCATGCACCACGGCCATGGCGCGAAAAAAGACAATATGCAGATCGACGCCGAGCGTTTCTTTCGTGCCATCGACCGCGCCGTGCTGGAACACCATTCCCGGCCGTCGGGCCTGCCGTTGATTCTGGCGGCGCTGCCGGAGCATCACCATCTTTTCCGCCAGGTCAGCCATAATCCCTTTTTGATGGCGGAGGGACTCACTGTGAACCCCGATGAATTGTCGATCGATGACCTTCGGGAACGCGCTTGGCAAGCCGTCGAGCCGCAGCATAAGGAGCGGTTGGCTGCTCTGGCCGACGAGTTTGCGGTGGCGAAGTCGAAAGATCTTGGGAGTGACGACATGGCGCAGGTAGCTAAGGCGGCCGCCGCCGGGCGCGTCGCCACGCTGCTGATCGAGGCCGACCGCCAGATTGCCAGCCGCCTTGACGGCGCAACAGGACAGGTCGAGGTTGCTGACCTCGGCGACCCGGAAGTCGATGACCAACTCGACGATCTGGGCGAGCTGGTCGTTAAGATGGGCGGGCGCGTCATGGTCATTCCAGCCGACCAGATGCCGGTGCAAACGGGACTGGCCGCAATCTATCGATATTGAACCAATCCCAACCACAAGAGGAGAACACCGCGAGTCAGCGCCGGGGATCTCCAATTCGTCGTCCGCACGATGAAGACCGTGGCCGCATGTTTCGAGCTCGGCGGGCACATCGAGAAATTGAAAGGCAAGCACCGATGGAAGAGACGCGATCTGCCGGTGCTGAAGGAGAGTGTTCCCTTGCAGCGATTTGCAAACAACTACCATAAACGGGTTCTGCAGGCAGTTTTGCTCGGTGTTGTGTTCATGGTGCTGACCCTGACGGTCATGGGGCAGGATCCGGTCGGCGAAGTCAACGAACCCCAGAAACTGACCATCCC
>JADFCT010000461.1 GCA_017161665.1 Candidatus Sumerlaeota bacterium | reverse complement strand
TGGAGGAGGGGCAGATGCTTTTCGCCGCCCACATAGAAGGCGTCTGAAGTGACCTTCCCCCGTTGAATGGTGATCAGCCCCGTGCTCAGCGTTGTGATCCGGCCATCGATCATCGTCACGTTATCCAGACGATCGCCACCGGCATAGTCCTCGAAGACAATATCGACCGGCTCGCCCGTCAACAGCCCGATGGCCGTCACGGAGTCGGTGGAATTGATATTGAATTGGAAAGTCGTTCCCAGCACGGTGGCGGATGAATTGAGATCAAAGTCCAACGAGTACCCCAGGACGGTCTTGGCGGGGGCAATGTCGAGATCCAGGTTACGCAGGAAGGCTTGTCCGTCATCGCCGGGCAAAATGGGGGCGGAGCCAAGGGCCGTGACAATGGAGCCGTAATGATAATTAAACTGCAAGGCGCCGTTGTCGATGGCCGTGGTTTCATCGGCTGTTCCCGCGGCCTGCACATTGAGGCCTTCGATGCGGATCGGCTCGGTGCGCGATGAGGTGAATTTCAGTGGCTGCGCGACCATCACGGCGCCCGTGTCTATAGGCAGCGCATACATGTCAGTGCCCTCCGCCCGCACCACCAGTCGCCCATGGCCGAACCGGATCGGCGTGGCATAGAAGGGATTCTCCGGCGTGATGGTGAAAATGGGCAGGAAACTGGACTGACCGAAGGCCAGCAGGTCCGCCCCCTCAATGTAGAAATGCAGGTCCGTTCCCATCACAGCCGCGCCCGTCCCCGTCAGGAACACGCGCAGGTCCAGTGCCGTTTTGCCGGTCAGGAGAACCTCTTGGGCGAAATCCGACAGCATCACGCTCTGTTCGGCGGCGTTGAAGGTGCCGCTGGTGATAAAATTCGTGTCACTGATGGCGCCTTTGTACAGCAGCACGCCCCATTCGGCCAGATCCGTCTCCACATTGGCCGAACCCGTCGTGCGAATCGTCAGCCCCTGGAGCATCACATCCTCGCCGCCCGTGGCCTTGACGTCCAGTCGCAGGACTTCGTAAGCCTCGGCCGACGGCGCCATGACAATCTCCTCGGGATTGTCGCGGGCGAATGTGCTGTCCATGATCAGATCCACCTGACCCCGCATGACCGTGATTTCCGGTCCCTTCAGAGGTGGACTGCCCTTCGGGAAGGTAATCTCCTCGCCCGGGGCGAAGGTCACCAGGCTCCCCTCTCCCGTGCCGATCAGATCTTCGGGCGCCTCCAGAGACACCTGAAGGGTGGAGCCCTCGGGCGCCGTCACCGCCAGGTCCACGGTAATCAGGAACTGATCGTACACTTTGCCACCGATGGGATAGGTCCAAACCCACTCGGCGTTTTCAAAGGTGACATAACCGTCATCCTCCGTGGGAGGATCGGCAGAAGCGACAAAGAAGTCCCTGGCGGGATCAAAAAGACCGTTATGATCCGTATCCCAATAGATTTTGACACCGCCGGGAGGGATATGCGCCGAATCGTCCAACGTCCCATCAAATTTGATGCGTAAGAGATCAATGTTGACCGACTCCAGAATGGAGGTCTTCAGCAGAAGGGCCAGCGTCTCAACGTTTGTGGCGTTGGGCGGCGCAAATTCGCGCGGCACGTCATCAGTGGACACTTCCATCCACCCCTTGTCAAAGGTGATGGTCCGTCCCTGATCGTCGCCCGTGGGATTTAATATTTCAATCGGGCGGCCGCTGCGCTTGCCGAAGCCCTGCAAAACGCGATTGCCATCCATATGCATGGTCACGGACTTGCCAATCTGGGCCTGCGCGTCCGTGGGATCTTCGGCTTGGAACCCCAACCCCACCGCCAGCGTATAGGGCTTGGTGCGTTCCAGGCTCATGCTGGAGGCATCGTCCATGATGACCTGTCCTGGACCGTCATCGGACAGGATGACCGAGCCGGTCGAATAAAAATCCGTCGGCTCGCGAGTTTCATTGGCCTCCACCAAGAAGTTGCCATTCGAATCTTTCCAGAAATAGGTGGCGTTCGTATAATCCGGTTCGACCAAATCGCCAGAGACGCGGAAATTGAATTCGGTGATCGACAGATCTTCCCCGGCGGGAACCGTCATCTTGACGGCCGCCATGCCATAGCCACCATTGATGACGCCATTGAAATTGGACGGGATCGTGGCGGGATGATTGGTCAACTCCAGAACAGGATTGCGAATGACGCGTTCCAATTCAAAAGGCGGCGCGTCGGTGGTATACTGGAACTGCACGCCGCTGGCCGATCCGACAGCGATGATGGCCTCGTCGTCCAGAGCCGCAATACTAAACGCTTCCGTCCCATCGCCGACCACCGTTGTGGCAATATCGGCATATAATGTGAACTTTTGGGTCGCCCGCGTGGCCAACAGCATCCCTTCCTCATCCGGAACTTCGATCCAGATCGTCCCGTCATCTTCCTCCAGAATCGCGTCCGCGCCGATCGTGAAATCCGCGGGATCCTCAATGCCGTCTCCCCGTTGGTCATATTGCAAAAAGAAGCGATAGAAAAAGTCCCGTTCATCCAACGGTCCATCCAGTTTGAGGCGAATGCCCTTGAACAACATCTCTTCGTCCTCGCCGTTGCGAATCGTGAAGCCGACCAAGGGGAAGGTGGTCGCTTCGGGCGCCACAATGTTCGGGATATAGAGTTGGTTGGTCGTCAGCGTAAACGTGGCGCGCGGACGCCCCACCGTCTTGCGGGCGCCGGCAAAGGGCTGCGGCGTAAAGGCGCTATTGGCCAGAGAAATGCGGCCCATGAAATCAATATCGTCGGGATTCACGATGGACACCGAAGCGGTCTCCCCATC
>JADFCT010000460.1 GCA_017161665.1 Candidatus Sumerlaeota bacterium | reverse complement strand
TCTCCCCCTCCAGCGCCGCCCACTTCCAGAAACGCCCACCAGAATCCGGCGCCTCCAGAATGATTTCATCGACCGTCTCACCATTGACCGCATTGATGACCTGACAGGAGCGATGGTCGGCGAGATACAACCGATCCCCGGAAGCGATCATCGTGCAGCGATCGACCATAATCCCCGACTCCAGAGGGCGCGTCCAAAGGATCGTTCCATTCCAGGCGTTCTGACAGACGAGGGTATTGAGCCATGGCTCTTCGCGCTCATGCCAGGCCACATTCCCGAAGGCCATGAAGTTGCGTCCCTGAGCCGACACGACCGCCTGGGGGGCCGGCGCATAGCGGGGTTCGGCCACATAGTGCGTCAGGTAAGGCGCCCGCGCCAATGTGTCCAGGGATTGGGGATTGTTGTCGGGACCGTGATAGTGATGCGTCCAGTCGTCAGCCCCCTCCGGAATTTCCTTCGTGAATAACGCCTCGCCGAGGCGCCCCACGCCGCCGGGCCGCAAACCCCGCATCCCTTCCTTCCGCATCTCAGGCGTGACCTCTCCTCGGATCACCAGCCGGTCCGCCACATTGTCGGCCAGATACAACTCCCCCACCCCGCCTTCAATAAAGACACGTGTATTGAGCCAGCCTTTGTCGGCAGCCATGCGACGCAGCGCGGGAACCTCTTCCATCCGGGGCGTTTGCAGATAAACCGTCCAACCGTCCTCGGCGGCAGCCCAGGCTTCTTCCCGAATATCTGCGCCCACAAAAGCCGCAATGCCTTTGCATTGCTTAAGCTGGGAGACGATTGAGGGCGCCGGTTCCCCCAGCCCGGACAGCGACAAGACTTGCAAACATAAAAGCGCGACGCAACGAATCAGAAAGCGTCTGAAACACAAATTTCGACAGCAGTCCATGCGAACAGTGTTCATGGCGACACCTCAAAAAAAGGATTCCGGCAAACAACCGCGCGTCACTAGGATTCGCTTTGGCTTAATCGTTTCTTCTCTTCGCCCGCCATCAGGTCATGGGCTTCCCTCAAAATGGGAATCACTCGATCCGCAAAGCGATACCCATTCAGAGCCCGCAGGATTTCCTCCTCCGTAACCTGCCCTTCGGCCAACTTGGCGGCATTTTGACCGGCGAACCAGTGGCCGCCATTACCGAGAAGGTTATAGCGCATGGCCCCGTATTCGGTCATATCGAACGCCTTGGCCAAATTCCACAACCAGATGATGGTATGCAGGTTGATCTCTCCCGGTGTCTCCTGCCAGAGGGGCAAGTCTTCACTCCAATGGCGAACCCATTCGGCGCCGACGGCGTCAGCCATGGCCTGATCCAGCCGCTGGACGATGGGCTCCGTCAGCGTTTGGGCGTGGTCCACCCTTTCCAGAGTCCCCAGATGTTCATCCCAATCCGATGGTTTGGCCACGCCAATGGACAAGGTATGGACACCCGGTCGGGCCAGGCAGAACAAAGCATTGAATCGCATGGGGGACAGAGGCGCGCACAAATCGACCAGTTTTTCCGTCGGTTCGTACAGTTTGCCCCCCTTATCGTTGGGACTGATAATCAAAACGCCCATATCCTGCCGCGCCGCTTCGATCAAGGCCGGCGCATTATTTTGAAAAATATAGTACCAATGCAAATTGACGTAGTCAAATTCCCCTGTGGCGCAGGCGCGGGCAATCAGCTCCGTGGGGCCATGTGTCGAAAAACCGATATGCCGGACCCGTCCCTGTTTTTTCAGTTCCTGAGCCGCTTCCAGGCTCCCGCGCTCAACGGTCATCTTCCAGGTCTCTTCGTTATTCAAGCCATGGATGCCCAGCAGATCCACATAGTCCATTCCCAGCAGACGCATGGATTTATCAAATTCACTGAGAAACTCGATTTTATTATACTTCGGGGATATTTTGGTCTGAAGGATGAATTGGTCCCGGGGAATGGAAGGTAAAAACCGTCCCAGCTGCATTTCACTGGTTCCATAGCCGCGGGCGGTTTCGATATGGCGCGCCCCCATCTCCAAGCCCCGTCGCACCGTTGTCTCCAGGTTCTCCTGGGCTTCGGCGTCAATTTCCGCGTCATTGCTCCATGCCTTCTGATACCTCATGCCGCCGCAGGTGAGCACGGGCATGTCAATCTCCGTACGACCAAACCGTCTCGTAATCACACAGTCCCTCCCAACTGATTTAGCAAAAAGATATCCTACGGGAAGCGTTCAGGCAATTCCAGTCGGATTTTGTGCCTTTTCCCAACCGCCACTGACAAAAGGGTGGTCAAAAAAAGACTTTACCCCTTTCGGCCACGGCGCCACTATCGCAATGACACGGACAGCGTTCCGGGAGTTCAATCCCCCACACCGTATGGGAGTCTTTTGATTATGTTGCAGCCCCTTGCCACCGCCACAGCCGGTCAGTGTTTTATGCTGATTTGTCTGACCTTATCCACCTTTTTCTCAGGTGACGTCACCTATGGAGCGCCCGCCACGGATTCGGTGGCGCCCCCCATCGCCCTTCGCTGTGAATATTTGAACAATCCCGTCGGAATCGATACCCTGTCTCCCCGGCTGAGCTGGCAACTGGCCCCGGGGGAACAGGGCCTGAACCAGTCGGCCTATCGCATCCTCGTCGCCAGTGAACGATCAATTTTGGACGAAAACCGAGGGGACCTGTGGGACACGGGCAAGACGCAAGGTGGCCAAACCACGCAAATCGTCTATGGCGGGCAACCCCTGGAATCCCAAAGCCGCTGTTATTGGAAGGTGAGGATCTGGAATCAGGGCGATACGCCTTCGACGTGGAGTCAGCCGGCGCGCTGGTC
>JADFCT010000459.1 GCA_017161665.1 Candidatus Sumerlaeota bacterium | reverse complement strand
GTCAGCGTGGTGTGGTGATTGAATGTCGATCCACACCGTGGCGCCGGCTTCCAGCAATCCCACCGCCTCTTCGCGGTCGATCGACCGCACACCGGAGCCGTCATGGGGATTGGCGAAGCATTTCCATCGACTGGTTGTGTCTGTGTCCACGAGTCCGTCCTTTCATCGAATGGGCTGGGGCGCGCGGTGGGTGTTAGCCTTCTGTCGCCAGATATTGGGCCAGCAGCAGCGTGCGCTGAATCAGGCTGATGCGTGAAATGCTTTCCTGGGGTGTATATAGATGGTCCGCCACGGGCCCGACGCCACAGAGAACGGCGGCCTTGACCGGCGCCAGCCCAGCCACGGAAGGCCACACCGAGGATTCCTGTCCAAAGGGGATCTCCCATTCGTCCGCCACCGCGGCCAGTGATTTGGCGAGACGGGCATTCCCGCGGCGCTCGCGCATGGGAGGCCGATCCGTTATCAAGTCCAGTTCCCATTTGAATCCGCTTTTCCCCAGAATGGCGCGCATTTGTTGCTCGGTTTCATTCGCGCGGCCGGGATCCAGATAACTGACCAGCAATGTGATGGTGATATGATGGGGCACGAGCAGGGGGAACGCCCGCGTCTTGAGATCGACCGCCGAAATGGCGAGGCGGTTTTTCCGATTCGTCAGATTATGAAAGGCCTGGAGTTTTTCGCCGACCCACAAGAGCGCCTCTCCGTTCTTGCTTTCATGACTGGGCCGACGGGATTTTCCCTCAACGATGAGTTGGTATTTACGCTGCCCCCGGCGCTGGGTCACGATCCGATCGCCATGATTGCCGGCGCGGAGGATCAAGACCCGTTTGGCCCGGCCCATGGCGGCGCGAATCACGTCCGCGCTGTAGCAGCAATCCCGGCCTTCGTCGGCATAGTACAAAACGCCCAGGGGATTTTGTTTGAGGCGCCGCTGATTGCGCAGGGCGCGAAGCACGAATTCCAGCAGGGTCAGCGGCGCGCGTGACAGACCGATGCCCTCGCCGAACAACCGTTCGGGATCGCGCCGGAACACCTCGGCGGTCATGGTCCGATCCAGCGGCACATCAATATGCCCCACCAGCAGCGTCCCGCCCTCAAAGCCCTTTTCCGTTTCCCATGCCCAGACCGACGGTTCGCTGCTGATGTCCTTGATGGGTTGCAGCCCGTTTCGAGTCAGTTCACGGTCCAGCTCGCCAATGGCCGTTCGTATCCCCACGGGATCATGGGTCCGGCTGGAGATGGCGCACCACTCCTGCACGCGCTGTTCGATCTGATCGCGCCGTTCGGTCAGGTACGTGAACAGATTTTCCTTGAGTGTGCCCCGATGGCGGCTGATGTTCGGCGGATGCGGCGTTCCGAAATAACGGGCGCTGGCCACTTCCACGAGGCGATTGACCAGCGCGGGGAATTCGAGCCCCACTTGGCGAGCCGCCGCCACATAGGAGCCGCCGGCGCCCAGACTGGGCAGGCTGTTGATTTCCAGAATGTACAGATTGCCTGCGGCGTCCAGCCGCATATCCACACGGGCGCAATCAAAGCAGCCCAGGGCGGTGAAGGCCTGGCAGGCCAGTTCCTGCGCCTTCAGTGTTAATGCCTCGTCAATGGGCGCCGGACAGATATGTGAGATTTCTCGACCAGACTGTTTGACCTTGTCTTCATAGGTGTAGATGGCCGGTCCGCCTTCGCCGAAGATCAGTTCCAGGGGAGGCAGGGCTTCGGGCGGATGATTGCCCAGGAGGCCGACATTGATTTCGCGCCCTTCGATATACTCCTCGGCCAGGACTGCCTGATCGAAGGTTTCAAAAATGATCGCCGCCGCCTCGCGCAGTTCGTCCACGGTGTGGACGATTTTCAGGCCATAGGACACCGCCTCGTTCTTGGGTTTGACGATGAGCGGATAGCGCAGGTCGGGCGCCTCGAATCCCGGTTCATTCAATACGGCGAAATCGGGTGTCGGCAGGCCGTTCTGGCGGAAAATCATCTTGGCCACGACTTTGTCCAGGGCCAGGGAGTGGGCCAGGGGGCCGGAGCCGACATAGGGAATGCCCACCATTTCCAGGATGCCGGGCACATGGGTGTAGCGGGCTTGTCCCTGGATGCCATAGGATAAATTAAACACCATCCCGGGGCGCTCGCCTTTGAGGACGCGGGGCATGAACTCTTCCAGCCGATCCACGAGATCCTTGTCGCCTTCCAGCGCGATGGGTTGATGTTTGCCCGCCTTCAGCGCGTCCAGGATTCTCTTGATGGCCAGTTGGCCGTATTTCTCCCGATTGGGCCTTCCGAAGAGATTGATGACCGCCTTGCTTTCCCGGTTGTAAACGATGGCTATTTTCATGGGCGATGGTCCATTCCGTCCATTTGCGTTCTGGCAGGGGGGGGAGCCCCCTGGCGCATTTCTTGAAGTCAGGATGTTTTCGGCGCGTCGGTTGGCGCCTCGGATGGGGCGACGGGCGCCGCTTCCGGCCGCGGCTTCGGTTCACGCAACAGTCGAATATCCAGTGGTGTCATTGCGTCGATGTGAATATCGTGCTGGGGGAAAGCGATCACCGTGCCGGATTTCCTGAAAGCCGCATCGACAGCGAAATGCAATTGACTCCGAACCGTCCGTGTCGTTCCCACGCCCCGGACATGGACCCTTAATTCAAAATTAAGGGCGCTTTCGCCAAAGGCCATGAAAATCACCTCCGGCTCCGGATCATTCAGCACCTTGCCGTTTTTTCTGGCCGCCTCCAACAAGAGTCGTTCCACCTGCGCAGTATCGGAGCCATAGGCCACCCCCACCGGGACAATTACCCGAA